>NZ_RZSX01000001.1:0-27120 GCF_004023105.1 Mesorhizobium sp. M5C.F.Ca.IN.020.32.2.1
ACGTCAACTTGTTCCTCGCGGCGATCGGCCTCAAGGACAAGCTGCCGGCAAAGTCCGAGCAGGAACGCGCGGCGCTCGACGCGGTCAACAGGTTCACGACGGACGGCTCTGCCTACTTCCAGGAGCTGGCCACCCGGCCGCAGACGATCGGCTACTCCCTTCTGGACTCACCGGTCGGGCTGGCGGCCTGGATGCTCGACCACGACACCGACAGCTACTACAAGATCTCCCGCGCGTTCGTCGACAAACAGCCCGTGGGCAATCTCACCCGGGACAACATCGTCGACAACATCATGCTGTACTGGCTGACGGGCACCGGTGCCTCGGCGGCCCGGTGGTACTGGGAATTCGGACGTTTCGTGGCCGCGGCCCACGCGTCCGGCAAGGCCCCTCCGCCGGTCACGGTTCCGGTCGGCTTCACGACGTTCCCCGGCGAGCTCTGGGCTGCCCCGCGCAGCTGGGTCGAGACCGTCTACCCCGGGCTCGCCTATTTCAACGAGGTCGACAGGGGCGGCCATTTCGCCGCCTGGGAGGAGCCGGCGCTCTTCTCAGCCGAACTGCGCGCCGCCTTCAGATCACTTCGGTCGGCCCATTGATTACCACCCACCCTCACGAATGAGAGGATACCCAGATGAAAGCGACTCGATCGATGGCAGTCGTCGCTGCAGCATTGTTCGTCGGAAGCGCTTTGGCGTTGGACGTGACACAAGCCCACCAAGCGGGAGTGACGCGCAGCGGTCTGCCGCCGCACGAGGCGATCGCTGCGTCAATCCTGCGCATGGTCGGGGCCACTCAGGGGACAGTTCCCGGCGAAACCGTCACCGTCGCCGCGGACGAGCCCATTCCGCATCTGCCAGGGAAGCGCCTGGTCGCTCATGTCGTCGACTACGAGCCTGGGGTGAGTTCGGCCGCGCACCATCACCCCAGCTCGGCATTCATCTACGCCTATGTCGTCTCGGGCGCGATCCGGAGCCAGGTCGGTGACGAGCCCGCGCGCGTCTACCGCGCCGGCGAGGCGTGGTTCGAGAACCCCGGCTCCCATCATCGGGTGAGCGCGAATGCGAGTGACACCGAACCGGCGCGCCTGCTTGCCGTGCTCGTCGTGGATGGGCCCGACGAGCAGCTGGTCATCCCCGACCCTCGATGAAGAACCGCACGGAAGGATACAGAAGTCATGTCTCAGCGGATGAACTACAACGCGGCCTCGCCGGCCGGGATGAAGGCGCTCGGCGCCGTCTACGCATATGTGCGCCAGTCAGGGCTCCCCTCGCGGCTCATCGATCTCGTATTCCTGCGCGTTTCGCAGATCAACGGATGCGCCTATTGCATCGACTCGCATTCGCGCGACCTCCTAAAGGGCGGATTGCCCGTCGAGCATCTTGTCCTCGTCGCCGTGTGGCCAGAGGCCGGCCAAACCTTCGACGAGCAGGAAACGGCGGCGCTCGCATGGGCGGAAGTAGTGACGCGACTCGGCGACCGGGGTGTGCCGGACGACGCCTACTCGGCTGCGGCCGCGGCCTTTGGCGAGAAGCAGCTGGTCGACCTGACGATAACGATCGGCCTGATGAATGCCTACAACCGAGTGGCGATCAGCTTTCGTGCGACGCCCATGGCGCTCGCCTCGCTTGCACCCGCAGCATGAGAGACGAGGGTGAACCATCAGAATGACGAATATCATCATGGTAACGGCGCTGATCGTCGCGAGCGCTTTCGCACTGCAAACGGCGCAGAGACAGTTCGCGGGATTTTCCGCGTGTCGGCGCTGAGTTGGTCGAGACTAATCGCAACTCTGCTCAAAATCGCAACTCTGCTCAAAGGAGAATGCAATGACCATACCCATCAAGACGTTTGCCGCCGCTGCGGCTGGCGCCGTGCTCGCAACGAGCGCTTTCGCCCAGGACGCTGCCCCAACCGCGAGAGATGTCCGCGGGGCCACGCCGTATGTCGCCATCGAGAACGAGGCCGCACCCAAGCTGATCGTGGACCCTCCGCTTGCCGAAGGACTGGCCCAAGGCGTCTTCTGGGCCCAGTACCGGGTCGAGAACCTTCACATCGCACCGGTGTTCGGTAAGGGCGCCCTCTCTGTATCCCCACGCATCGGGCACCTGCACATCATCGTCGACGACCTGCCCTGGTGGTGGGCAGACGCAAGTGACAACAATACGGTCGACATCGCAGGGCTGCCGCCCGGCGAGCACAAGGTAACCATCGCCTTGGTCGACGCCAACCACAACGTTATTCCTGGACAGGTAGTGACTCTGCCGTTCACTGTGCCTGCCTCCGCGCCAACGCAACATGTTCATGTTGCGAAATAACCAATTCTGAAGCCATCAACGTCAGGGAGGTTAAAATGAGCAGTGTTACTGAGTTGGAGCGTGGTGAGTCTACGAGCCAGACCTCGAAGGTCAGGGCGGTGGATATGAAGTTCGAGTTCGTCGTCATCCCGGTCTCGGACGTCGATCGTGCCAAGCGCTTTTACGGCGGCTTGGGATGGCGGCTTGACGCCGACTTCGCCTCCGGTGACAACTGGCGCGTTATCCAGTTCACGCCGCCCGGCTCCGGCAGCTCGGTGCTTTTTGGCAAAAACGTCACCGCCGCGGCGCCCGGCTCCGCCCAGGGTCTATACCTCGTCGTCTCAGACATCGAAGCCGCCCGCAAAGATCTGCTTGGTCGTGGCGTTGAGGTCAGCGAGGTGTTTCACAACGCCGGAGACGTGTTTGTGGGCACCGACGAGCCCTACCTGTTGGGGCAGCGCCGGCTTAGCGGTCTCGAACCCGATCGTCTCAGCTACCGCTCGTTCATCTCGTTCAGCGATCCAGACGGCAACGGCTGGCTGGTGCAAGAGGTCACAGTGCGGCTGCCCGGACGTATTGACACGGACGTGACGACTTTCACCTCGCCGTCGGAGCTCGCAAGCGCGATGCGACGCGCGTCGGCTGCTCACGGCGAGCACGAAAAGCGCAACGGCGGCCAGATGGACGAGAACTGGCCGGAGTGGTACGCCGATTACATGGTGGCGGAGCAGGCCGGCAAGCCGCTGCCCTGGTGAGCAGCCGATACCGTGTGATCGAGATGCTCTCTCGCACTCTCACGGCCGCAACATCACTAGAGCGCCAGGCGCCCTACTCGTAACAGGGGCAGTAGTGGAGAACCGATACCATCGTCTCATGGACCTTTGCTGGGGGCGGGCGCCATACTAAGCGAGCGAGTTGTACGCTCCGCCTCTGGCCTAGGTAATTCGCGCCAACTGGAAGCGCCCGTGTGGCCGAAGCCGCTAAACCAAATGCCGTTTCGCTTGAGAGGTGACGATCCCGCGGAGACACTTCACAGAGGCCGGGCCATGAAGTCGGATTCTTCAGAGATCGCAATTCCGTCGGATGTTCTTCGGAAATGGCAGCGGATCGCAGACCTTTTGGCAAACATCGTGCACGTTCCGTCGGCGGTGGTGTGCAAACTCGAACCGCCACATTACACGCATTACAAAATCCTAGCCTCTAGCAACTCGGAGGGAAATCCTTTTCCAGTCGATGATACTTTCTCGATGAATATCGGGACCTTTTGCGAAACGGTAATCAAGAGCCGTGAACCGCTGCTTGTCGTCAACGCCTTGGAAGACGATCAGTGGAAACAGGCTCCTGAGATCCAAGTGGGGATGGTCTCGTATTTGGGATTCCCCGTTGTCTGGCCTGATGGGCGGATGTTTGGAACCATCTGCGTCCTTGATGATAAGGCTAATCGATACAGCGACCTCTGCCAGGAACTTCTATTGCATTGCCGCGATGTCCTACAAGCGGACCTGCAGACGCTGGTCCGCTTCGGCGACGAACTCGAGGACCAAAAGGCACATCTCAGCGAACTGTTCGCGCGGGTTCCAGAGGCGGTTATCATGATCGACCGCGACTTCAGGATTAGGCGTGTCAATCCGGAGTTCACAAATATTTTTGGATACATGGCCGAAGAAGCGATCGGTCACGGAATCAAAGAACTCATTGCGCCGGACGATCTCCTGGAGGAGGCCGAAGGCTTTTTGTATCGGATGTTTGAGACCGCCGAGACATTCGCCGTTGAGACCGTCCGTAGACGGAAGAACGGCACGCGTGTGCCAGTCTCCCTGATTTGCGTTCCGGTGCCATCCCATGGTGGTGAGCAGGTTGGTTACGTGATCTATCGCGATATGACAGATACCAAGCGGCTCGAGGATGAGCAGCGGCGATACCACGAAATTCAGTTGGAACTCGCACACGCGAACCGTATCGCGACTTTAGGGCAGTTGTCCGCGTCGATTGCACACGAGCTTAACCAGCCGCTGACAGGCATCATTACGAACTGCAGTACCTGTTTGCGAATGCTGACAAGCGACCCCCAAGACCTTCACGGCGTGAGAGAAGCCGTGCGGCGCACAATGCGAGACGGTGACCGGGCCTCCCAGGTCATTACGCGGCTGCGTGCTCTGTTTAGCAACAAAAAGCCCGCATTTGAGCCAGTGGGTCTTAATGAGGCCGCGCGAGAGGTGGTCGCGCTGTCGCTTGGTGAGATCCAGAACAGCCGGGTAATTTTACGGACTGAATTCGCCGACAACCTCCCGTGTGTCGCGGCGGATCGTGTTCAGCTCCAGCAAGTCATCCTGAATCTGCTCCGAAACGCTTTGGACGCGATGAGCGCTGTCGATGATCGCCCAAGAGACTTGCTGATTAGCACCGCCGGGGAGGAAGATGAATCAGTGCGGCTAAGCGTGAAGGATGTGGGGGTCGGTTTCGACCCCCACGCCATGAACAAACTATTCGAAGCTTTTTACAGTACGAAAAATGCCGGAATGGGTGTCGGACTTGCGGTGAGCCGCTCCATCATTGACAGCCATCATGGCCGCCTATGGGCGGTTCTAAACGATGGTCCGGGAGCTACGTTTTCGTTTTCTGTTCCTAGTGTCCGCCGTCAGCTCTCATGAGACAGATCGGCTGAACCTTGAGCCGCGCGGCCCGCACTTGATATCAGTCTATTACGGAACCCGAATCAGGACGATCGCAGCCCACCAGCAGCCAACGCCGCCGGCGCGGCGTTCCTCCCTGCCGACCGCGATGATGAGGTCGGCGAGCTCTTCCTGTTTCGGCGGGAACTGCCGGACGCAGCGTTAACTTAGTTCGTCCCAACTGTGAGGATGATTTTTCCCTTCTGTTGAGGCCGGATGCCTTCGAGCATTAGATGGGCATCGCGTGCATCCGCGAGGGGTAGGACTGCACCCACACGAGTTTTGAGCTTTCCGCCGTCGATCAGTCCAGCGATCTCCGCCAGATGTTGGCGTGTGACATTGACCAGAAAGAAGGCTGCTTCGACGCCATGGTGGTGCGCAAGATGCTGATCAGGCCGGGACACCGCGGAAATCAGCTTGCCGCCTCGCCGGAGGACCTGAAACGAACGCTCTTGTGTCTTGCCACCGACCAGATCGATGACCGCGTCTGCGTCGCCAACCGCCTCCTCAAAGCGCTGGGTCTGGAAGTCGATCACTGTGCTCGCGCCGAGCTCGTGCACGTAGGAAACATCCTCCGTTGCCGCAGTCGCGAAAGTTCTTAAGCCCGCGCGACGGGCCAACTGAACCGCATAAGCCCCAACGTTTCCCGCCGCCCCGTGAATGAGCACTGTTTGACCAGCTTCTAGCTTGGCTTGATCAAACAGCCCCTGCCAAGCCGTCACGGCAATGACAGGAACAGAGGCGGCTTCAATGTGGGTCAGCGAACCTGGCTTCCTCGAGACCATCGCTGCGGAAGCTACTGCATACTCGGCATAGGCTCCAATAAACCGGGGATTCGTAACACCATACACCTGATCTCCTGCACGCAGGTCAGAAACCCCAGACCCCACGGCGACGATTTCACCGGACAAATCCGAGCCCAGAGTAAGGGGGAGCGGTTGCGGCAAAACGCTCTTGCCAGCTCTAATCCAGCCGTCCCATGGACCAACGCCAGCGGCTTCGACTTTGACAAGAACCTCACCTGGGCCAGGACTGGATCGCGGGACTTGCTCGAAGATCATGACGTTTGGCGGCCCAAACTTATGCACGCGCCAAGCCATCATTGACAGATGCGCCTGGTCCACGTTGGCTTCATGAACGCTGCTGCTTCGGGCCATCTCATGCTCCTTATGCCATCGTCGACCTGCTGAACTTTGGCAAGCTCGTCACCTCAACCGTCTGAGCCGATCTACGCTCGGTCCAGCTGGACGCAACAGAATCCCGGAGGAGTCGCGCCCAAACGATAGTACGATGGTGTCGGTGATACTTTCGGATTGGCATGGGACAGCCATTGGTATCTTCACTGGTCGAGCAATACCAAAGTATCTCCGACACCATCGTGCAATAGATTTGGCTCCGCAACCAGTCGATCCTGTGCGCCTGACCGGCGAGATGCCTAGGGCGTGGGTAGCAGCTAGCCCAGCCTCTCGCCTCGACATCGGAGATGCGCGGCACCCCGCGGATCACAGGAGCGGACGCCATGACCTTCGCCATCAAAGTCAATGGTCAAATCCACAGCGTCGATGTCGACGACGACACTCCGCTGTTGTGGGTGCTGCGCGACGTGCTTGGCATGACCGGCACCAAATTCGGCTGCGGCGCGGCGCTCTGCGGTGCCTGCACGGTGCATATCGACGGGCAGCCGACGCGATCTTGCATCACAACGATAGACAGCATCGGCGAAGGCGCGATCACGACCATCGAGGCAATCGGCGAGATAGCGGAGGGGAAGGCTCTGCAGCAGGCCTGGCTCGACCTCGAAGTGGTGCAGTGCGGCTATTGCCAGTCCGGCCAGATCATGTCGGCGACGGCGCTACTCCAGCAGACGCCGAAGCCGACCGACGCCGACATCGACAGCGCCATGTCCGGCAATGTCTGCCGATGCGGCACCTATCAGCGCATCCGGGCCGCGATTCACCGTGCCGCAGCGTGACGGAGGACAACGCGATGCCAAACGATCTGTCTGTTCCATTGGACCGGCGCAGCTTCCTCAAGGTCGGTGCGGCGATCGGCGGTGGACTTGCACTTTCCGTTGTCCTGCCGCCGGCGCTGCACCCCGCCCGGGCCGCTAATGCGTCGCAACCCGCGTTTGCGCCTAATGCTTTTATCCGGATCGACCGGCAGGGCGTCATCACCTTCGTGATGCCGATGGTCGAGATGGGACAGGGGACATACACATCACTGCCCATGCTGCTTGCCGAGGAGCTGGAGGTCGGCCTCGATCAGGTCCGGCTGGAGCATGCACCCGCCAACGATGCGCTCTACGCAAACAATCTGCTCGGCGCCCAGCGAACGGGGCTCTCTTCATCGATCCGTTCCGCGTGGACGCAGCTGCGCCAGGCTGGCGCGGTTGGCCGCACTCTGCTGATCATGGCTGCCGCCAAGCGCTGGGGCGTCGATCCTGCAACCTGCCGCGCCAAGCTGGGCGTCGTCTTCGACGCGGGCGGCACGCGCAGCCTGGGCTACGGCCAATTGGTGGACGATGCCGTCGCTTTACCGGTGCCGGTGCCCGAGCGCGTGCCACTCAAAGATCCCAAGGACTTCGTCCTGATCGGTACTCCGGCGAAGCGGCTGGACACGCCTGACAAGGTGAGAGGCAAGGCTCAATACGGCATCGATGCCAGGCTGCCCGGCATGGGAATCGCGGCGATCGCCATCTCGCCCGTCCTCGGCGGCAAGCCCAAAGCCGTAGATGAGGCTGCGGCGCGCTCGGTAAAGGGAGTACGCCAGTTGGTGCGCATCGAGAATGCCGTCGCCGTCGTCGCCGACCACCTCGGCGCGGCCAAGAAAGGACTGGAGGCGGCAGCGATCGAATGGGACGACGGCCCGAACGCGGCGATCAGCAGCGCCGACATCGTCCGCCAGCTCGAAGAGGCGTCACAGCGACCGGGTGCGATCGCTCGCCGCGAGGGCGACGTCGACAAGGGGTTCGCCGCGGCGACGCAGAGAATCGACGCCACCTATCAGATGCCCTTCCTCGCACACGCGACGATGGAGCCGATGAATTGTACCGCTCACGTCACCAAGGATGGCTGCGACGTCTGGGTCGGCACGCAAGCAATGCACGAGATGCATGCAGCAGCAGCCCAACTGACCGGCCTGCCTAAGGAATTGGTCAGGATCCACAATCATCTGCTCGGCGGGGGGTTCGGCCGCCGGCTCGACGTCGACGGCCCGGTGCTCGCGATCAAGGTCGCGCAGCAAGTGGAAGGCCCGGTGAAGGTCGTGTGGAGCCGCGAGGAGGACATCCAGCATGACATGTACCGGCCCTATTACTACGACCGGATTTCGGCGGGACTGGACTCGAATGGCAGGCCCATCGCCTGGACACATCGCGTCTGCGGCTCATCCGTCTCCGCGCGCTACGCCCCGGTGTTCTTCCAGAACGGAGTCGACGTCGATGCGGTGGAAGGGTCGGCAGAGCCGCCCTACGCCCTGCCCAGCATCCATGTCGACTACGTTCGGGTCGAGCCGCCCGGTGTCCCAACCGCTTTCTGGCGCGGCGTGGGCGTGACTCACAGCATCTTTGTCGTCGAAAGTTTCATCGATGAGTTGGCCGCGGCAGCAAAGCAGGATCCTTTTGCTTACCGCAAGGCACTGCTCGGCCACAATCCGCGTGCCCTTCGCGTGTTGACTCTGGCCGCGGAGAAGGCGGGCTGGGGCACGCCTTTGCCTGAAGGACGCGGCCGTGGCGTCTCGCTCGAGGTCGGCTTCGGCAGTTATCTCGCCCAGGTGGCGGAGGTGGAGGTAAGCGATGGGTCGGTGCGGGTCCACCGCATCGTCTGCGCCGTCGATTGCGGCATTGTGGTCAATCCGGACACGGTGGCGCAGCAGGTCGAGGGCGGCACGATATTCGGCCTTACCGCCGCATTGCACGGCGCCATCACCATCAAGGACGGCCGGGTCGAACAGAGCAACTTCGACAGCTACCTGCCGATGCGCATCGACGAAGTTCCTGTGGTGGAAACCCACTTGGTGAAGAGCACCGAGGCTCCGGGCGGCATTGGCGAGCCGCCGACGGCAGTTGTGGCTCCGGCAGTAACGAACGCGATCTTCGCCGCGACCGGCAAACGCATCCGTACCTTGCCGATCAACGCGAGCCTGACGAAGTCGGGGTGACTAAGTCGCAGCCCGCGAGGGTCATGATCGGACCATCAAGCGATCACGCGGCTCAGGCTACTGCGGTCGAGGCAGCCGGCTTCACGACCCGACAAGGTCGTCGTCTGGCAAACGCTTGCGCTAGCTTCCGTCGACACCGCTGCCTTGAAACAAGCCGTATGAACGGAGATGCGAGAGCAAAGGGAGTATCGTGATGGTCACACGCGGCTTTGTAGGCAGGCTGGTCAATTCTGATCAGTCGACCCGTCTTCCACCAGGGCAACATGTCGTCCCGGACTTCCCGGTCTTGTCGGCAGGGCCGACGCCGCGGATCGGCACCGGGGATTGGACATTCACTCTCAAGGTCGGGCCACGAATCGTGGCGAAATGGAACTGGGCTGAGTTCAACGCTCTACCGCAGACCAAGATGACGCGCGACATCCATTGTGTGACCACGTGGTCGAAGTTCAACACATTCTGGGAAGGTGTGCTGATCGACGATCTTCTGGCAGAGGCCAATCTCGAGGCGCCGACCGCCTACACGCTTGCGCATTGTTATGAAGGCTACTCCACCAACGTGCCGACGGCCGACCTTCTCGCCGGGAAGGCGATGGTGGCAATCAGCTATGCCGGCCAACCCCTTCCTGCCGAGCATGGCGGACCGGCGCGGCTCTTGGTCCCGCATCTCTATTTCTGGAAATCCGCGAAATGGGTGAATGCACTTCAGTTCACTGAGCGCGATGAACTCGGCTTCTGGGAATTGCGCGGCTACCATCGCTACGGCGACCCTTGGCGCGAACAGCGCTACACGAACGATTGACCGCCCCATGAACTGGCAGAACGCGATCATCACGCGCATCGAAAAGCTGTCGCCCCGCGTGAAAAGCTTCTTCTTTCGTCTTCCGGAGCCCATGTCGTTCCGGCCCGGTCAGCACGTTCTGCTACGGCTGACGGCGCCAGATGGTTATCGCGCCCAACGCAGCTATTCGATCGCTTCCGCGCCCGGGCCCCACAAGGCCGAAGAGCTCGAACTCGCGATTGAAAGGTTTGATGACGGCGAGGTCTCACCCTTCATGCATGATGCTGCCCAGGTGGGCGATGAAATCGAAATACGCGGCCCGATCGGCGGCCATTTCAACTGGAGTCCTGAGGACGGCGGTCCGGTGCTTTTCATCGGCGGCGGCTCAGGCGTAGCACCGTTCATGTCGATGCTGCGCCACCGCGCGGCGATCGGGTCATGGGTTCCGGTAGCGCTGGTGTTCTCAGCGCGGTTACGCGAGGAGCTTCTTTTCTTCGACGAACTTTCGAACATGGCGGCCACCGGCGATGGCTTTAGCCTGATGGTGACGCTTACACGCCAGGCGGGCGGGCACTCATTCCGTGCCGGGCGCATAGATGCACCGTTCATCGCGAGCATACTCACCGCCATGAAGATGACAGTTCGCCAGGTGCTCATTTGCGGTTCAAATCCGTTCGTAGAGACGGCCGCCGAAGGAACAATCGCATCCGGCGTAGACCCAGCTCTAATCAAGACTGAACGCTACGGCAAAGCAGACGGCGGGAGCTTGTCATGACCCTCAATTTCGACGCGATCATCATCGGTGCTGGTCAAGCCGGTCCTTCCCTCGCGGGGCGCCTGACAACGGCCGGCATGAAGGTCGCGCTGATCGAACGCAAGTTCTTCGGCGGAACTTGCGTCAACACCGGCTGCATTCCGACGAAGGCGATGGTCGCAAGCGCCTATGCAGCACGCCTCGCCCAGCGCGCGGGCGACTACGGCATCTCAATCGACGGCGGGATCGCAATCGACATGAAGAAGGTCCACGCACGCGCGGCCAAGGTGACACTCGATGCCCGTTCAGGCCTTGAGGCCTGGTTGACCGGCATGGAAAACTGCACAGTCATCCGGGGCCATGCCCGCTTCAACGGTCCGCACACGGTCGAGGTCGGCGGCGAAACGCTTTCTGCGCCGAGAATCTTCATCAATGTCGGTGGCCGGGCGGCGAGACCGGATATGCCCGGCATTGATCAGGTCAACGTCCTCGACAACACCGACATGGTAGCACTCGACCAAGTGCCGCGCCACCTCGTCGTAGTTGGCGGCAGCTATGTCGGACTGGAGTTCGCACAGGTGTTCCGCCGCTTCGGTGCCGAGGTGACAGTGGTGGAAAAAGGTCCTCGTCTGGTCTCGCGCGAGGACGAGGATATCTCCGCCTCGATCAAGGACATTCTCGAACGCGAGGGTATTGCGATCAGACTGGAAGCCGAATGCATCAGCTTCGAGCCACACGGCGAGGAAATCCGCGTTGGCGTTCACTGCGAGCGCGAACCTCGCGACGTGGCCGGCAGTCACGTGCTGCTCGCTGTCGGCCGCCGCCCCAACACCGATGACCTTGGCCTCGACCAGGCAGGAATCGAGCGGGACGCCCGCGGCTTCATCACGGTCGACGACCATCTCGCGACCAATGTCGAGGGTGTCTTCGCACTCGGCGAATGCAACGGCCGCGGTGCCTTTACCCACACGGCATACAACGATTTCGAGATCGTAGCCGCCAATCTGCTCGACGGCGAAACTCGAAAGGTGAGTGACCGCGTGCCAGGCTACGCGCTCTTCATCGATCCTCCGTTGGGACGCGCCGGCAAGAGCGAAGCGGAAGCGCGGAAAGCCGGTCGTGCCGTTCTTGTCGGTACGCGGCCGATGACGCGCGTCGGGCGCGCCGTCGAGAAAGGCGAGACGCTCGGATTCATGAAGGTCGTCGCCGATGCCGAAACCGGCAAGATCCTCGGTGCTGCGATTCTCGGGCCGGGTGGTGACGAGGCCATTCACGGCATACTCGACGCCATCAATGTCGGCACACCATATCGCGCCCTTCAGTGGGCCGTGCCTATTCACCCGACGGTCTCTGAGCTCATTCCAACTGTGATCGGTACGATGCGGTAGCGTAGTTAGGTGGACGTTACGCTGATATGCGACCAGGTCGCGACGTACGAAGTGACTTCAATGCTCACCAATGGTCGTCCCTAGCTTCGCCGAGTCCGGGCGGACAATATCCACACATCCTGGGTTGGTGGGATTGGGGAGTGTACTCATAAACGATCAATAGACGATGACCGCTTCGACATGGCCTCCAAGGCTGACCAATCGACCGTGTAAGTTGGGAATACGCGCACTGGTGACATAGTGCGGATCACCATTTAGGTCTTGTCCCGCGACCTCACTGGAAAGTGCCGCAACCAGACTTTTGTTCGGGATTTGTTGCGCGCTTCATAGTCTCGGATTGCCTGCCTGAGGTCGCCGAAAATCGGCGTTTCTTTGTCAGCGCCGATCTCGGTCAGCCGCATGGTGTACCACACGGTGATCCCGCGCTCCGGGGCATCGGAGAACCTGGGAAAGATCGGTTCAGGTTTCCGATCTGCTTTCCAGAGGTTGGGAAGTGAAGGCTCGAGGACGAGAGCGCGCGCAAGACCGACAAGATCGACCGCACCGCTTGCCACAGCGTCCTCGGCTTGCTCGCGCGTCTTGAAACCGCCTGTCAGCATAAGGGGCTTGGTCGTTACCGTGCGGGCGCGCTTTGCAAACTCGAGGAAGTAGGGTCCGCGCACCGTTCCGTCGGAGGCGGACTTTGCTCCGGGGAAGTAAGTCCCGCCGCTGATATCGATCAGGTCGACCGAAGACCGGTCCAGCGCCGCCATCACCTGGAGCGCGTCTTCCCTATCGAACCCGCCCTCGAGCTGGTCTGAGGAATTGAGTTTCACGGCGATCGGGAAATCCGGTCCGACAGCTGCGCGCGTTGCTTCGATAGCCTCCAGCAGAGGGCGCATGCGATTGACGATCGCCCCTCCGTATTCATCGCTCCGTTTGTTGAACAGTGGCGAAAGGAACTGGCTGAGCAAATATCCGTGCGCCGCGTGAATTTGCACACCGCCAAAACCGGCCTGTTGTGCCAGCCGGGCTGTCCTCGCAAACTCCGAGGGCAGTTGACGAATTTCGCCCATTGGCATTTCCGCGCAGCGCAGACCCGGCAGATCGAGGGCACTCGGTCCCCTAGGGTTGCTGGTCGGCGCGTACGCAAGCGCTCCGCCGTGACCGAGTTGCAGCCAGAACTCAGTGCAGTTTTCGCCGCCATGTCGCGCAAGTTCCCTGAACCGGTGAAGGCCGGAGGCATCGTTGAGGACCAGATTGCCGGGGTTCTCGGCGTAACCGGCGGTGAGTTGGACCTCGCCGATTATCGAAACGGCCAGCCCACCTGTGGCCCAGCGCTGATACAGCCTGATCTGTCCGGCTGTTGGATGGCCGGTTCCGTCGCCTAGGGAATCCGACATCGCCGATTTCGCGATCCGATTTTTCAGGGTCAAGCCGCAAGGCAGTTGCAGCGGTTTGAACAGAGTTCCACGGCGTTGCATCTAAAGTTCCACGACCAGGATTCCGGCCTTCATTTTTTGTCGACGAAAACTCGTGGCACCCAGCCTTTGAGCTCGCGTCACTCCTTGACACGCTTGATCGTCAACGTGAGCCTGCCACTACCGGCAGCCATAAGTCGATCGCTGTACCTTGGTGTGGCGTGCTTGTAATTGACAGCTCACCGCCTTGAGTTTCCATCAGGTGGCGCACCATCGCGAGGCCGAGGCCGGTTCCGTTACTTTTCGTCGAAAAGTTAAGTGCTCCGGCCCTTCGTATCGTCGCGCGGTCCATTCCGACACCGGTGTCGACGACCGACAGGCGGATCATCGGTTCGCGCGTGTCAGCATGGCTACCGGGCTGCTGATCGATGGCAGCGGCGACAACGACCTCGCCGGCGTCCGGCATCGCATCGCGGGCGTTTAGTATCAGATTGAGCAATGCCCGTTCCATGAGTTGCCGGTCGATGAAGGCGGACGGAAGATCATCGGCGATGTCGAACCGAATGGGGATTCCGCCAGGCAGCACACTCCGCAGCACGTGCTCCAGAGACTGCAGTAGCCGGCCAATATCCACCGCCGTAGGCCGGAGTTCTCGAGAGGTCGTAATATCGAGCAGCTGCCGTGCTAGAGCTTGGGCGCGGAATGCGCAGAATACAGCTGCGTCGATTCGTCTGAGTTGCCCCGGCGTGCCCAGCTGCTGAGCTTGCATTTCCTCCATGATAGTGACGATCGGGGTGAGGAAATTATTGAAATCGTGGAGGATCGAGGCAAGCAGTACTCGCGGATCGGTGCCCGACAGCGCAACAGTGTTCTCGTCTATGCTGCGACACCGGGATGTCAGAGGCTGTTGTTCGATCATGTCCTCTCTCCATCGGAGTGGCCGGAAGAACATCTCCGGAAACTCTCGCAGGCTGACGGCGGCGAAGGCGAAGCCACTGACCGTCGAGCTGACGGAGTTCCTGACGCGATTTCCTGTCCGCTTCTTACATCCGCTTAGTCGGATGCGATGATCAGAATTGGCCAATCGAGCAGGCAAATCTATTGGACGATGGTATCCTCAATACTTTTGCATCGGTTTGCGCGAGTTCGCCGAGCGCGCGAAAGCCAAAGACTTACCGGATGCTAGAATGATTTTCACATTCGATCCCTCTGCTTGTCACGCTGCGGATCCAATAGTTTTGGGACCTATATGCGAGTGTGACCGATATTGCCGTAACGGCAGATTTCGGTTAGCGTATGGATCGCGCGATTGCCGCAACATTGGTAGACGGATCCGATGCCAAAGCACTCATGATAGAGTGTTTCCAATCGGGTGTGGCGAAAGCCTCGTGCGGGTTCGATTCCCGTATCGCGCACCACTGATCACTGGTCCAACTGATCGGTTCGGAGTCGGCCGCGACACCAACCCGGAGCCAGTAGCCACCCTTGTCAAGTCGCGGAGCGCAGTCCTTCACCCTTCACAAGAGGAGCAACGTCACGGTCGTGCCGACGCCTTGTTCGCTTTCGATGTAGAGGCGTCCTCCTGCCCCATGGACGAAGCTCATCACCATTGGCAAGCCAAGACCGCCTAATCCGGTCGTCTTTGTGGTGAAAAAAGGATCCGTGGCACGGAGCAGCGTATCCCTAGGCATGCCGAACCCGTTGTCTGCTACACGTAGCTCAACATCCGTCGCGACCTGCCCTTCATAGATAAGAGCAGCGACGAGTGAGACAACGCCGCCCTTCGGCATTGCGTCGCGCGCTTTGAACAGCAGGTTCATGATAAGGCTTTGAAGGCCAACACGACTGCATGTCACAACTGAAACTGCCGGGCTGATCTGTAGATCGAAACTAATATTCGGCTCCCAGGTATCTTTGAGGAGAGCCTCAATCTCGGTCAGGCTAGACGCATGGTTTGCGGGACGAGGATCGGGCTGTCATGTGCAGATTTCATGATCATGGCGATCCAGAAGTAGCAACCTGGCTAGGAGCGACCCGTTGTGAGGACTAGAATCCTCGCTGCGGTGCAAATAGGCAGACGGTGTGCCCATCATTTGCTCCGGCCACTGAACACCAATGAAAAACGCCATCCGGGCTGTTCTTGATGCGGCTGTCCGTGTAGGCAATCACCTCCCCGGTACCCTCGATGACGTAGCCTTCCGGCCGCTCTCTGATGGCGTTTTCTGCGACTTCACGGCAATCGTAGCCCGAGCAACAGGCGAAGGGATAAGTCCATCCGTGTGGCTGCGCGGTGGTTAGCAACGCGTCATGCGCCCGCGCATTTGGCGCCATGAGGAGTCCGCAAGCGCCGACCACAAAGGCGATGCCCAAGGCCGGCAGCGTCATGCCTGCGAAGCCCTTGTTGCGCGCGGGCTTGCTGTCGCTGTCGACGACGCATTTGGTACGGCAGCGGCAGACCGGATCACTGGCATGGCAGCGGCAGAGCGGATCAGGTTTGCAGTCGAGTGCGTGCTTCGGTTTCATATCAGAACTCCTGTACTGGCAGCAGTTCGCTCCAGTGATCGGCAAAGGCCGCCTGCGAGCTGTAGAAATCGACTCTTGAAGACATTAAACGGGACACTCCGCCGGCGCCCCACTTTGCCGAACCTGCGTCGTCATCACCGGTCGCCGCGCGGTCTCGGCGCGTCGACCATAACCTTGCTGCGCGCGTAGGCTGGGCCGGGGCCGCGCATGTAGTGCAGCTCCGGCCGGTAGCGGGGCGCGACGAACTCACGAAACGCTGATAGAATCGGCACGATGAGAGACAAGTGTTTCATGACGCGATTTCCTTACCACCGAGAACATCTCCATAGTCGGATGCTATGAGCAGGTTCAATCAAATGTGGAGGCAAATCTATTGCACGATGGTGTCGTCAATACTTTGGCATCAGTCTCGGCGGCTCGCGTGCCGCAAGCCAGTGGCATGGTCGATACTTTTGGATTGGTCAGCCGGGAACAATGCTTCGTTGCCGAACCGCGCAATCCCAGAGCTGCTGTTCGCTGGAGTGCCGGCCAGGGGATGAATTAGACCTCGCCGCGTTCCGAGCTTAGTGGGCGATGCCGAGCCTTGCCGCCATGTTGACTAAGTCCGGGAGAGAGCGAGCACTCATCTTACGCATCACCTGGCCTCGATGTGCCTTCACTGTGATCTCGCTGATACCGAGCTCGAAGCCGACCTGCTTGTTCAGCAGACCGGAGACCACCAGCGCCATGACCTCTCGCTCCCGACGGCTAAGGGATGCGTGACGATCCCGCAGCGCATGAATCTCAGAGTCTAGTGCAAGCACGTTCCTGCTGCGCTCGAGCGCCTGCTCGATCGCAGTCAGCAGCACCTCGTCGCTGAACGGCTTCGTGAGGAACTCGACAGCCCCGGCCTTCATCGCCTTGACGGTCATCGGCACGTCGCCGTAGCCCGTGACGAAGATGATCGGCATGTCGGTCCGTTCGACGGAGACGAACTCCTGCAGATCGAGCCCGCTGAGATCCGGGAGATTGACGTCCAAGATCAGACAGTTCGGAACCAGCGGACGGGGACAAGCCAGGAATCCACGCGCCGACTCAAATGTCTCCGGCTGCCACCCAGCGGAGCGGATCAGCAATTCGAGGGACTCGCGCACGGAAACATCGTCGTCAACGACGAATACGAGAGGTATTTCGTGCGACATGGATGCCGATCTCGCTCCGTCGCCCAGTGCAGTCGCCAAATGCGTAATCATTGCTTATATCTCCACGAGATGGCCACAAAATGGCGTGACGCTAGGGCTCACTGAGCGCTGAACTGAGCGCCTTCTGAAGGGCCGCATCGCTGAACGGCTTGAACAGGCACTCCACCGCGCCTCGCTCGAGCAAACGCGGCCGCACGGTGTCGTCCCGATGTGCAGTGATGAAGACGATCGGAATCGGAAGGCCCCGACGTTCAAGTTCCCGCTGCAGGTCGGGGCCTGTCATCCCTGGCATGGAGACGTCGAGGATCAGGCATTTGGTCTTGTCGACGATATCAGACGCCAGAAACTCTTCCGCCGAGGAGAACGCTCTCACGCTGAAGCCGAACTCCTTGATCAAATCGGGTAGCGACTCGCGTACGGACTCGTCGTCATCGACGACCGATACGAGTGGATGCGCAATATTCATGAAATCCCCGCTACACTTGGACACTGCTGGTGATGGACGCCCCCGCAGCGCTAATATCTTGCGCGGGTGCCTCATCCCCTGAGTACTTGGGGATGGAAAACGAAAACGTGGCCCCGGGGCCGTCATTGGATGCTGCCCACAAGCGGCCGTTGTGGCTCTCGATGATGGAGCGGCTGACGGACAAGCCGATCCCCATACCGTCGTTTTTGGTCGTGTAGAACGCCTCGAAAAGCCGCTCCGCAGCTACGGACGTGAGACCAACGCCGGCGTCCTGCACGGTCAGACGTACATGATCGTCCTCGTCCGGTTCGGTCTTCACAAGCAACCGCCTTGGGCGATCGTCAACACCACCCATTGCATCGGCAGCATTACGCAGCAGATTCATGATGACCTGCTGAAGCTGCACGCGGTCTCCGCCTGCAAGCGGAAGACCGTCGGCAAATGCGGTGCGTAGAACCACCCGGCTTCTTTGAAGATCACTCGACAACAGATCGATCACCTCTCGTGCAGCTTCGTTGAGATCGACGGGCTCGATCGACGGGGTTCTCTTGCTGAAGAGTGCGCGCAGTCGCGTGATCACGTCGGCTGCACGGTTGCCGTCGCGGATGGTGCGTCGCGCGGTCTCCCGCGCGCCGTCCATGTTCGGCGGATCGGCGGCCAGCATACGAAGGCAGGTGCCAGCATTGGTTATGATGCCCGACAGCGGCTGGTTGACTTCATGGGCAATCGACGCCGTCAACGCTCCGAGGCTCGTAATCCTGGTGACATGTGCGAGTTCCGAACGGGCCTTGCTCAGTGCCTCGTCCGCGAGCCGGCGCTCCGTCACGTCCTGCACCGCAGCTAGGCACTCAAGTTGGCCATCCTGGTGACGGACCACACGACCAAAGGTGCGCAAGTACTTCACCCTGTCATCCGGCATCCGCAGCCGGATCTCGTAACCCGGATAGCCGTGGCCAGCGCGAACCCGATCCAATTGCGCCGACAGCGAGGGCATGTCGTCCGGGTGGACTCGCGCACGAAACTGCCCGAGCGTTACAACGCCATTCGGGTCAAACTCGAAGATACGACAGAGTTCTTCCGAAAACGCGATCTCGTCCGTGTCCACGCGCCAAGAGAAGCTGCCGGTCGAACTGAGCTGTTGACCTTCGGCCAGCAGCGTTTCACTGCGCCGAAGCGCTGCTTCAGTCCGCGAACGTTCGATGGCGATGCTCGCGAGGTGCGTCGCATGAGCGATGAGACTTTGATGCTGCGGCGACGGGCTGGCAGGCTGGCGCTGATAGAGGCAAAGCGTGCCAAGGATACGTCCATTTTTTGCATAAATCGGCGTGCTCCAGACCGATCTCAGTCCGTGCTCCAGAACGCGCGTTCGAACAGGGGAGTCGCGCCAGCGTGGGTCCGTGTCCATGTCCTCAGCGACTACCTGTGCCTTCTGACGGACTGCTATCGCGCAGGGCAAAGCGTCGCCGTTAAGAGAGAGCCCAGCAATCGGGTCGGTGTAACTGGGAGGAAGCGAGGGCGCCACGCTGTATTCAATGCTTGGGCCGCTCCAATCGATCGGGTGAACATCACAATAGCAGCCGGGGCCAGCCTCTTCGACCATCTCGCAAAGTGCGCCGAGAACACCGCGAAGCGGTCTGCCCGACGCAATCATCTCCAGCAGATGCTTCTCTCGAGCAAGATTGGTCTCCGCGCGTTTGCGGTCATCGATATCAGTATTGATCCCATACCATTTGACGATGTTCCCGGATGCATCGCGCAATGGATTCGCGCGGAACAGGAGCCATCTATAATCGCCATCAAACCGGCGCAGTCGCGCTTCGGCCTCTCCTGGCTTTCCGGAAGCCATGATTGCCTGCCACGTGGCCGCCAGCCCGCTCAGATCGTCAGAATGGACCGCGACGGTCCAGCCCCAATCCTGTGCCTGCTCGGCCGAAAGACCGACGTAGTCGAGATAGTGCTTGCTGAAGAATTCGGCTGAACCATCAGGACGAGCCGACCAAGCGAGAGCCGGAATGGTGTCGATGATTAGTTTGAAACTGCGCTCGCTTTGGCGAAGCGCTTGCTCGGCTCGCTTCCGGTCGTCAATGTCGATGCTTACTCCGTACCATTTGACGATATTCCCGGATTCGTCGCACAGCGGATTGGCACGAACTAGAAACCATCGATAGATTCCGTCGAAACGGCGAAGGCGTGCCTCAGCTTCCCCCGATTTTCCGGATGCTAAAATGGCCTCCCAAGCAGCAGTAAGTCCGTCTACGTCGTCTGGATGGACCGCTGCTGTTAGGTCCCAGTAATCGGACAGCGCAGTTGTCGGCACCCAATCCTTTATTTGGCCGATCGAAAGGCCCACATAATGAAGATAGTGCTGGTTGAAGAATTGGGTGGAACCATCCGGACGGGCAGACCATGCCAGAACGGGAATCGTGTTGATGATCTCGTTGAGATTGCGCTCGCGCGCCGCGAGGGCTTCTTCGGCACGCTTGCGCTCGTCAATGTCAATGAGCAGGTTGTACCAGCGGTCGATGCGCCCGTTCGTGTCCCGAAGCGGAAATCCGCGAGACTGAAACCAGCGGTAGACGCCATCGAAACGTCGAGCGCGGACTTCGTCCGTGAAGGGCTCACCCGACGCGATCGATCGCGTGAAGTACTCGACAGCACGCGGTAGGTCCTCCGGGTGTGTCATATCGCTGGTTGCCCAGCGCTTCAACTCCTCAAGTGGCTTGCCAAAGAACTCGATGATCTGGCGGTTAACGAATTCGAGCTCACCATTTGGCGTAAAGGCTGCGATCATGCCCGGAATACTGTCCACGATCGATCGGGCATAACTTTCGCTTGCGCTGAGCGCCTCCTCAGCCCGCTTGCGATCATCGATATCGACCAGCAAATGAAACCAACGGAGGATGTTGCCTTGCGGATCACGCAAAGGCAGGCCAAGGAGGTTGTGCCAGCGATAGACGCCGTCAGCACGGCGGTGGCGGCTCTCGACATTGTAGGCGCTGCCCTTTCGGTGCGCATCCAACTGAGCAGCGATCGTCCGCTCCAGATCATCCGGATGGACAACGTCAGAGGCCTTCCAGCCTTTCAGTTCTTCGAATGTTTTGCCGAAGTAATCGAGGGTGAGCTGATTGAGGCCCTCGATCTCGCCCGACGGTGTGGTCACGGCGACCGGCATCGGTATACTATCGACGATCAGCTGAAAATCGAGCTCGCGCCGCCGCAAGGTCTCCTCAGCTCGACGAAAATCCTCGACGTCCGTGCCCACTCCACACCATTTGATGATCTGTCCGCCGTCGCCGCGCATCGGACTGCACTGGACGCGGAACCAATGGTACTGCCCATCGAAGCCCCGTACGCGCGCTTCCAAGTCGCCGGGCTCGCCAGTCGCCAGAATCGATCGCCAGCGTTCGAGTACCGTGGGCAAGTCGTCTGGATTTACTGCGGCCTGCCACTCCCAGCCATGGGCTTCATCGAGGCTGAGACCGGTGTAGTCGGACCAGCGTCGATTGGCGAAGTCGAAATGCCCGTCGGGCTGCGCAGTCCACACCATGGCCGGAAGCGTGTCGAAGACGCGGCCGAGATCGATCTCCATTTCCATCCTTTCGCGTGTATCTGCGCGCGCCTGAGGATGCGTCGGGCAGATGTAAACGTCTATTGTGCCTTGGTGTCGGTTTTGGGCGGTAAATAGGTGTCTCGCCGTTCCACCAAGACAAAAGTATCGCCGATACCATCGTGCAATAGATTTGGCTGCTCTGACAGTCGATCTGTGTGCCCAGAGGAAGACATCATCCCAGTGAGCGGGGCGGCCCGCTCTCCTCCCGAGGCGCGGACCGGGGAATCGATCCCGGTCCGCCGCATGTGAACTCGCGCGCCTCAGCCGCGCAACCGAACAGGAGCAGAATAATGTCTACGAGCCTCAAGGGCATTGCAGTGGTGACGGGCGCCTCCTCAGGGATTGGCGCGATCTATGCCGACCGACTGGCACGCCGCGGCCATGACCTGATCCTCGTGGCACGCAACCAAAAGAAGCTGGACGATGTGGCGAAGCGTATTGCCGGCGCGACCGGCCGCGCCGTCAACGTCGTCGCGGCCGACCTCAACAACAAAGCCGATCTGAACCGCATCGAGGCGATGCTCGCCATAGATTCCGGCATCACCATGCTGGTCAACAACGCCGGTGTTGGCGCCGTCGCGCCGCTGCTGGAGTCTGACACCGACGCCATGGAGGAGATGATCGCGCTCAACGTCACCGCGCTCACCCGGCTCACCTACGCCGTGGTCCCGGCTTTCGTCGCCCGCAGCGGCGGCACGATCATCAACATTTCGTCGGCCGTTGCCATCGCGCCGGAAATCCTGAACGGTGTCTATGGCGGGACGAAAGCCTTCGTGCTGGCGCTCAGCCTGTCGCTCCACAAGGAGCTTGCGAACAAGAACGTGCGTATCCAAGCCGTATTGCCGGGTGCGACCGCTACGAATTTCTGGGATGCGGCGGGCGGCTCGGTCGAGCAGCTGCCGGAGAAGATGGTCATGAAGGCGGACGAGTTGGTGGACGCGGCGCTGGCCGGCCTCGACCAAGGCGAACTCGTCACCATTCCATCGCTTCCCGAGGCGGCGGACTGGCACGCTTACGAGGCGGCGCGGCAGAAGCTCATCCCGAGCCTGTCCCTCAATGTCTTGCCGGCACGCTACCAGATCGCCGCTGCGGCGTAACGAGGCACTCTTAAACGTGCGACACAACTGGGGCGCTGCGACTCACAACCGTAAGGGAATCTATATGATCAGACAGTTCTCATACGGCAGCCCGATCCTCGTGACAGGAGCGGCCGGCGATATCGGTGCTATCGGTCGGCACCTCACCGTCATGCTGCGTGCCAAGGGGCACAGGGTACGCGCCTTGGTCCGGCGCGACGATGAACGCGCTGAGGGACTGCGCCGGCTCGGGGCCGAGGTTGTGGAGGGCGACCTGACCGATCTTGCCTCGATGCACCGGGCGATCGAAGGTTGCCCGCGCATCTATTTTGGAATGTCAGTCTCGGCGGCGTATCTCGAAGCCACGGTCAATGTCGCCGCCGTGGCGCGCCATCACGGCGTTGAGGCGTTCGTGAATATGTCGCAGATGACGGTGGCCCAGATGGGCATAACCGAGACCACGGACAGCCCGCAGCACAAGCTGCACTGGCTTGCCGAACAGGCATTGGCCTGGTCCGGGCTGCCGGTCATCACGGTGCGGCCAACGGTTTTCCTGGAAAGCTTTTTCCTGCGTCTTGCCGCTGCCGGCGTGCGAAATCACGACGAACTGGCGCTTCCGCTGGGTGGCAGCAGAACATCGCCGATCTCGGCTGTTGATGTGGCGCGCGCCGTTTCCGTGATCCTCGACGATCCTGCCCACCACATCGGTCAAGTGTACAATCTCACCGGTTTTGAATCCGCGGATCTGGAGCACTTCGCCCGGGCGTTCTCCGCGGCGCTCGGCCGTACGATACGCTATCGCGACGTGCCGCTCTCGCCATGGATGGACAAGCTCCGCGAGCTTGGGGTGCCAACGCATCTCGCCAAGCACCTGGCGGTGATGGCCGAACTGCACACCGCGGGCCGGTATGATCGTATAACGGATGACCTGTTCAAACTTACTGGAACGAAGCCGACGAGCGTATACGAGTTCGTGAAATCCAACGCCGCTGAATTCACACGGGTTGAAGTTCCGGCCTGAGTGGCTAGTGGCCGTTCCCGCCGCCGCTATCGTGCAACACCGCAATAAAAAGGCCTCGGATATGGGTAGGAGCTACTATCTCGAGCGGATCGATCACCGCCGGCGCCATCTTCTCGGCGGTGCGGCCATGATTGCAGCAGCCCCGTTGGTGATGGCCGTGTCAGCCAATGCGCAATCCGGCGCGACGAATACCGCAGCGGCGACGACCATCAACCCGGGGACCAACACGTCGTTCGGCTCCTTGAAGCACATCGCGGCCGGCGTCCTGAACGTAGGCTACGCCGAAGCGGGACCAATCGACGGACCTCCTGTCATCCTGCTGCACGGCTGGCCATATGACATCCACACCTACATCGACGTCGCTCCTCTCCTGGCGGAGAGGGGATGTCGCGTCATAGTGCCTTTACCTGCGCGGTTACGGCACAACACACTTTCTGTCGCAGGACGCTCCGCGTAACGCCCAGCAGTCAGCACTCGGCGCCGACGTTATCTCCCTGATGGATGCGTTGGGGATTGAGAAAGCCACGATTGCCGGCTGCGACTGGGGAGCGCGAACCGCGAACATCGTTGCCGCGCTCTGGCCGGAACGCTGCAAGGCGATGGTCTCGGTGAGCGGCTATCTCATCGGCAATCAGAAGCTCGGTATGATGCCGTTGCCGCCGAAAGCCGAGTTGCAGTGGTGGTATCAATATTATTTCGCCACCGAGCGCGGCCGCGCCGGCTACGAGAAATACACGCGCGATTTCGCGAGGCTGATCTGGGAGATCGGTTCGCCGCAGTGGAGTTTCGACGACGCCACATTCGACCGGAGTGCGACGGCGTTCGACAATCCGGATCATGTCGCGATCACTATCCACAACTACCGCTGGCGGCTCGGACTGGCCGACGGAGAGCGGCGGTATGACGAGTTGGAGCAGCGGCTCGCCAAGGCGCCGGTGATCGCCGTGCCGACGATCACCCTCGAAGGCGATGCTAACGGCGCGCCGCATCCGGAACCAGGCGCGTATGCCAAAATGTTTTCGGGCAAATACGAGCACCGCACCATCTCAGGCGGCATAGGTCACAACCTGCCCCAGGAGGCGCCTGAAGCCTTTGCTCAGGCAGTGATCCAAGTTGCGGGTCTTTGATCCCGATCCGGAAGCAGCTTTTGCTGAGACTATAAGGTGAGCCGGTGCTCCTGATTTGGATGGGCCCAGGACAGCAGACGGACAGCCCGATTGGATCTCGCGTGGGATCGTCCAATCTCGCGGCACCGACACGGATGGGCTGGCGGATACGCTGCTGCAGTAAGAGCCCTTCGCGCTACAGACTAGCGTCCTGCAGCTCTAGCGGCTGTCTCGATCCAGGATGCGATATTGTTGTAGCCGTCGTAGCGTATCCAGTCGTATGTTCGGTACATTGAGGACATCGGCCGTCCGTCAACCTTCCAATATTCAAGCGGATTGCGGCCAGGCGCGCCGACACCAGTCAGTGGGTCTTTGACGTTATGGATGTCGATCGCCAGGATCCCCATCCTCTGCTCGTAGCTCTTCTTGATCTCATAGCGTACCCACTCGCGATCATAGGTTTCTCGACCGAAAAGTACGGCCGTCACCGAGCAGCCGTGAAGCTGCTCATCAATCCACTGCTTGATTCCACCAGCGCGACGTTTGGCTTCTTCAAACTCCGCCTTGTCGTAGAACGGCACGGCAGCCCCACGCTCGCGCACAACCCAGGACTGCCGTACCTGCTGGATCCGGCGAACATCTCTCTCGTAGTGAAAGCTGAAGAATACTTTGCGAACCGTCACTTTGCCACGTTCCCCTGGAGTTTCCCGACTAGCGCCACAACCTTCGGTACCAGTAGGTTCAGATTTTCTTCATGAGCCGACAACTCCTCCAGCAGGCGCAACGAGTCAGCATCTACGCCGGCGAGGTTGGAGCCCGGATCTGCCAGAGCCTTCTTCGCCAAGGTCAGGGCGGTCGATCCAGTCGCCCCCAGCGGCAAGACGATAAGACCCTGCTCTTTCGCGATTTCAAACTCCCTGATGACTCCATCAGCCTGTTCAACTGAGCCATCGACGAGCTTGTTACCGAATATTGAGTTTGCTTTTTAGGCTCGTGTTTAGGCTTCCGTTTCGGTGTCAGACTGGAGGGGTGCCGGGCCCTGCCTTCCAGCCAGGTGCGAGCCCGGCGGATTCTGCGATGGGTCGCGGCAGAGGTGACGGCAAGCGCGCTCATTAAGAAATGCTATCAGTCCTCGCCCCGAACGCAATCATCCAGCCGATTCAACGCCAAGAATCCACATTGCGATCTCTTTGCCGTCACCCAGCTTCGACGCCTCGTTGAAGTCTGGAAAATCGGCCTGGGACAGTTGCTGGTTGGCGGCCGCCAGCGGGGCTATGATCTTCTTGTTGATCAGATCGCCAATGTCGGGCGTGCCCTTCAAGGCCACTATATCGGCGAAGCTTGCCCCTTTCGGCACGGTGATCGGCGCGTAGGGAAGGTCCGCGTATTTGTCACTGATATAGCGGATGAACAGAAGGGAGAGGACGGACACAATGCCGTGCAGACCACCGCGACCGAACCTAAACGTGGCGCCGATCCGCGAGGGGTGACGGGGTTCGGTGCGTTTGGGAATATCTGGACTTACCGCCTGGACTATGAATTCCTGCCAAAGGAGTGAACTGGCGGGAGTACGTGAGTGTCCGACACTTTCGAGCATGAATTTGGCGGCCAACATACTGACATCAAGCTAGAGATCGTCGAGAAATATCTTAAGCGCTACTCGGCAGCTCTCCACACATGGTGCGACCAGGTTTGGTACATCGACGCTTTCGCCGGCACTGGCCGGCGCACGGTTAGGGTGAAAGCTCGAGAAGGAGATTTATTTGAAGAGCCGGTACCTGAGCAAGTTGAGCACAGGCGTGGTTCGGCCAAAATTGCTATCGATATCGAGCCGCCTTTTGATCGACTGGTATTCATGGACGTCAAGCCAAAGCATGTTGCTGCTCTGGAAGCACTCAAGGCAGAGCACCCAAGCCGCGATATTGACGTGCTTGAAGGCGATGCAAACAAACTCATCAAGAGCGAAATTGCATGGGAAGGCTGGCGAAAAACGCGTGCCGTGATGTTCCTAGACCCTTATGGGATGGAGGTCGAATGGGACACTTTGAGAAGAATCGCAGAAACTAAAGCTATAGACGTCTGGTATTTGTTCCCGCTCTCCGGCTTGTACAGGCAAGCTGCGCGCGATTTGGCCAAGATAGACGGCGCCAAGGAACGAGCGATAACGCGCATGCTTGGGACCGATGAATGGAAGCAGGAGCTATATTCAGATGCACCCAGGCCCGCGGCAAACCTCCTTTTCGATATGGAGCCGGTCGATGTCCGGCAGAGGAATGCCGACGTCGCGGGGTTGGAGCAATACGTCCAAAAGCGTCTGAAGACCATTTTCGCGGAAGTGTTAGATCCGTTCCCTCTGCCAGCGATTGAGCGGCCTCAGAAGTTTTCTCTATTCTGCGCCATCTCAAATCCCTCTAAAAGGGCCATCAGCCTTGCGCAGTCTTTCGGTGGATCGATAGTCAAATCGATGCCGGCATCTCATCATAGAACCGGCCGTTGAGCTCCCGGCCGGCGGCCTTCTTGTTCCGGCCGCCCCACTGCTTGAAGAAAAAGGCAGTGCCGGCCCGGCGACACATACGCTCAATCTCGCCAACCCAACTTGGGTCCATATACCGGGCTTTTGGACCGCTCTCGCCGCCGACGATCGCCCAGTGAATTCCGGTCAGGTCAGAACCAGCGACCGAGCCGATCAGCGG
>NZ_RZSX01000200.1:0-8373 GCF_004023105.1 Mesorhizobium sp. M5C.F.Ca.IN.020.32.2.1
CGAACTGCAGGATGACGTCCTCGCCGAGATAATGGATCAGCTGGTGCATCTGGCCGGCATGGATGCCGCACGAGGCAACGGGCATCACCTTGTTGAGCGAGGCCCACTCCTGATCGAAGAACAGCCCGGTTTCGAGGTTCTGCGGCGTGCGCTCCTCGCGCAGCGTGTCATAAAAACCCTTGATCATCAGCGGGTCGCCTTCCAGCTTGCCGACCACGGTGCCGGCATGGATGTGATCGACGCCGGCCATCCGCATCCATTTGCAGATGACGCGAAAATTCATGCCGTGGTTCTTCTGGCGCGAATAGGTCGAGTTGCCGGCGCGGTGCAGGTGCAGGATCATGTCGTTGCGGCGTGCCCATTTGGCCATCGACTGGATCGCCGTGTAGCCAATGACGAGGTCGATCATGATGATGCAGGAGCCAAGCTGTTTTGCGAATTCGGCGCGCTCGTACATCTCCTCCATCGTGCCGGCGGTGACGTTGAGATAATGGCCCTTGACTTCGCCGGTAGCGGCCGAGGCCTTGTTCACAGCCTCCATGCAGTAGAGGAAGCGGTCGCGCCAGTGCATGAAGGGCTGCGAGTTGATGTTCTCGTCGTCCTTGACGAAGTCGAGGCCACCCTTCAGCGCCTCGTAGACGACGCGGCCGTAGTTGCGGCCTGACAGGCCAAGCTTCGGCTTCGTCGTCGCGCCGAGCAGCGGCCGGCCGAACTTGTCGAGCCGCTCGCGTTCCACCACGATGCCGGTCGCCGGGCCCTGGAAGGTTTTGAGGTAAGCCACCGGGATGCGCATGTCCTCGAGCCGCAAGGCCTTGACTGCCTTGAAGCCGAACACATTGCCGATTATCGATGCAGTCAGGTTGGCGATTGAGCCCGGCTCGAATAGGTCGAGGTCGTAGGCGATGTAGGCGAAGTACTGCTGCTCGGTCTTGGTGCCGGGACCTGTGTTCGGCACCGGCTCGGATCTAAACGCTTTGGCGCGGTAGAGCTCGCAGGCGGTCAGCCTGTCGGTCCACACCACGGTCCATGTCGCGGTAGAGGATTCACCGGCGATGGCGGCGGCGGCCTCCTCGTGGTCGACGCCGGGCTGCGGCGTGATCCGAAACATGGCGATCAGGTCTGTTTCCTTGGGCCGGTAGTCCGGCTCCCAATAACCCATCTTCTTGTAGGGTATGACGCCCGACTTGTAGCGTTCCTTGCCTTCCTTGAGGGTGCCTGCTGACGGCATGTCGATCTTGTTCATAACAGGTCTCCTGTTTGCCGCTCAGGCGGCTTTCGCGGTTGCGATTTGCGGGTCGAGCTTTCCCGCGGCGTAACGTTTGGCCATCTCGTCCATGGCGATAACCCTGATCTTCGAGGCGTTGCCCGCGGTGCCGAAGCGTTCGAAGCGATCGCGGCAAAGATCGCGCAAGGCGTCCATGGCGGGTTTCAGGAATTTGCGCGGATCGAATTCGCGCGGGTCCTCCGTAGCGATGCGGCGGAACTGCCCGGCCATGGCCATGCGGCAATCGGTGTCGATGTTGACCTTGCGCACGCCGTAGCGGATGCCGCGCTCGATCTCTTCGACCGGAACGCCAAAGGTCTGGGGCATCTCGCCGCCATATTTGTTGATGATGTCCTGCAGTTCCTGCGGCACCGAGGAAGAACCATGCATGACCAGATGCGTGTTGGGCAGCTTTTCGTGGATCGCCTCGATCACCTGCATAGCCAGGATGCCGCCGTCCGGCTTGCGGCTGAATTTGTAGGCGCCATGCGAAGTGCCGCAGGCGATCGCCAGCGCGTCGACCTGGGTGGCGGTGACAAAGTCGACCGCCTGATCGGGATCGGTCAAAAGCTGGTCGTGGGAAAGCGCACCTTCGGCGCCATGGCCATCCTCGGCCTCGCCCTGGCCGGTTTCCAGCGAGCCGAGCACGCCGAGCTCGCCTTCGACGGAAGCGCCGACCCAATGCGCCATGCGTGCGACACGTTCGGTGATGGCGACGTTGTAATCGTAGCTCGCCGGCGTCTTGGCGTCCGCCATCAATGACCCGTCCATCATCACCGAGGTGAAGCCGTGGCGGATCGCCGAAAGGCAGGTGGCTTCGTTGTTGCCGTGATCCTGATGGATGCATAGCGGAATGGCCGGATGCATTTCGGTCAACGCCTCCATCATCTTGGCCAGCATGATGTCGTTGGCATAGGAGCGGGCGCCGCGCGACGCCTGGATAATGACCGGCGCGTCGCAGGCCTTGGCCGCCTCCATGATGGCGAGGCCCTGTTCCATGTTGTTGATGTTGAATGCGGGCACGCCATAGCCGTGCTCGGCGGCATGGTCGAGAAGCTGGCGAAGGGTGATGCGGGCCATTATCGGGTCCTCCTAGATGATGAGCTTCAGCGTCGCTGCGGCGACGGCTTCGGGCGTGATGTCGAAATGCCGGTAGAGATCCGGGGCAGGGGCGCTGGCGCCGAAACCGGCCATGCCGACGAAAGCGCCGGTGTCGCCGATCCAGCGATCCCAGCCGAGCCGCGCCGCGGCTTCGATGGCAATGCGCGGCGCCGAGCCGAGGACGGCCTTGCGGTAGTCCGCATCCTGTTCCTCGAAGAGCTCCCAGCATGGCATCGAGACGACCGCGGCGGCGATGCGGTGTTCGGTTTCCAGCCGTTCGGCGGCGGCAACGGCAATCTCGACCTCCGAGCCGGTGGCGATCAGCGTCACGGCGCGGTGCTCGGCTGGCTCGCGCAGGATGTAGGCGCCCTGGCTCGACCGGTTCTCGTCGCTGTGTGGCTCGTCGCTGTGTGCCTCCTCGCTGTGTGCTTGGCGCAGCATCGGCAGGTTCTGGCGCGAGAGCACCAGCACGCTCGGCCGGTTCTTGCTCTTCAGCGCCAGTTCCCAGCACTCCGCCGTTTCGATGATGTCGGCCGGCCGGAAGACGTTGAGGTTCGGCGTCGCCCGTAGCATCGCCAGGTGCTCGACCGGCTGGTGGGTCGGGCCGTCCTCGCCGAGCCCGATGGAATCATGCGTCATCACATAGATAACGCGCTGGCCCATGAGCGCTGAGAGCCGCATCGCGCCGCGCGCATAGTCGGCGAAACACAGGAACGTGCCGCCATAAGGCACGAAGCCGCCATGCAGCGCGATCCCGTTCATGGCCGCGGCCATGCCGTGCTCACGGATGCCGTAGTGAATGTAACGGCCGGCATAGTCATCCGGCGCTATGCGATCCATGCCCTTGGTGATCGTCAGGTTCGAATGCGTCAGATCTGCGGAGCCGCCGACTGTCAGGTCGGTCGCGGCGTTGATTGCGCCGAGCGCCATTTCGGAGGCTTTTCGCGTTGCAACCTTGGTCGCCTTCTCGACATGTTCCTTGCGGAAAGCGCCGAGCGCTTCGAAGACTGTGTCGGGCAGGTTGCCGGCGACCGCGCTCTCGAGGGCCTGGCGCTGAGGCGAGGCGGCAAGCCGCTGCTCCCAGGCGTGCCGCGCCGCTTGCCCGCGCTCGGCAATCTCGCGCCAGGCGAACAGGATGTCGTCCGGCACCTCGAACGGCGCGTAGGCCCAGCCGATGTTTTCGCGCGTCGCGGCGATCTCTGCATCGCCCAGCGGTGCGCCATGTGTCTTTTCCGAGCCGCCCAGATTGGGCGCGCCCTTGCCGATCATCGTGCGGCAGGCGATCAGAGATGGTCGATCCGACTGCTGTGCTGCTTCGATTGCCGCAGCGACGGCCCCCATATCGTGGCCGTCCACCGATTGGACATGCCATCCGGCGGCTTTGAACCGTGCCGGCTGGTCCATCGATGTCGACAGCGAAGTGGGTCCGTCGATCGAGATCGCATTGTCGTCCCAAAAGACAATCAGCCGGGAGAGCTTCAGGTGACCGGCAAGGTCGATCGCCTCATGGCTGATGCCTTCCTGCAGGCAGCCGTCGCCGGCGATCACATAGGTGAAATGGTCGACGAGATCGGCGCCGTGGCGGGCAGCAAGCATGCGTTCGGCCAGTGCCATGCCGACGGCGGTCGAGATGCCTTGTCCAAGCGGACCGGTGGTCGTCTCGATGCCAAGCGCATGGCCATATTCCGGATGTCCGGCGGTACGGCTGCCCAGCTGACGAAACCGCTGCAGTTCCTCGATCCGCATGTCGTCGTAGCCGAGCAGGAAATGCAGCGCATATTGCAGCATCGAGCCGTGCCCGGCCGAAAGCACGAAGCGGTCGCGATCGGGCCAGTTGGGCGCCGACGGATCGATATTGATGAAGCGGCTGAATAGTACCGTCGCGACATCGGCCATGCCCATCGGCATGCCAGGATGACCGGAATTGGCCTTTTGGACGCTGTCCATCGCCAGTGCCCGAATGGCATTCGCCATGTCGCGCTCCGAGACGGCTGCGACGGGCTTCAATGCTGCTGCTTGGCTGTTCATGGCGTCCTCCTCACGACACACGGTTCTTGCGTTCGATCAATTGCAGGATGAGCGGCGTCAGGATCAGCTGCATGGCAAGGTCGAGCTTGTTGCCTGGCACCACTATGGAATTCGGCCGCGACATGAACGAGTCGTGGATCATCGAAAGCAGGTAGGGGAAATCGATGCCGCGGGGGTTGGCGAAGCGGATCACCAGCATCGATTCGTCGGGCGTCGGAATCCAGCGCGCGATGAATGGGTTGGACGTGTCGACGATCGGCACGCGCTGGAAGTTGATGGCGGTCTGCGAGAACTGCGGGACGATGTAGCGGACATAGTCCGGCATGCGGCGCAGGATCACGTCCATCACCGCCTCGGTGGAATAGCCGCGCGTTGCCCGGTCGCGATGGATCTTCTGGATCCATTCGAGATTTATGACCGGCACCACGCCGATCTTGAGGTCAGCGTGCCTGGCCAGGTTGATCTTGTCGGTGACGACGCAGCCATGCAGGCCCTCGTAGAAGAGCAGATCGCTCGGCGGGAATTCGCGCCATTCGGTAAATTGTCCCGGCGGCGTGCCGTACTGCTTCTCCTCGTCTTCGTCATGGATGTAGGTGCGGGTCTTTCCGGTTCCCCGGCGGCCATATTCCTCAAACACCTCTTCGAGGATTCCGAGTTCGTTGGCCGCGGCATTGAAGTGGGTGAAGTTCGGATTGCCTGCCTTCTCCTCCTCGGCCACCTTCACCTTCATCGTGGCACGGTCGTAGCGATGGAAAGCGTCGCCCTCGATGAAGGCGGCCTCGATATTCTCGCGCCGGAAGATCAGATCGAAGATGCGCTTGACCGAGGTGGTGCCTGCGCCCGACGACCCGGTGATGGTGATGATGGGGTGCTTTGCCGACATGATGCTCAAGCCCTGAACAGGCCGCGGCGGCTGAACAGCGGCGCACGCTCGCCGATGGCGCTGGGCTCGGTGTGATAGCGGGTGATGCGCGCGACTTCCCGCGCCGATCCGAACACCACGGGGACGCGCTGGTGCAGGCTCTCGGGTTCGATTTCGAGGATGCGGGTGATCGTATCGGTAGCGGCACCGGCTGCCTGTTCGATGAGATAGGCGATCGGGTTCGCCTCGTAGACGAGGCGCAGCCGTCCCTGGCGATAACCCTTGCGCTTGTCGCCTGGATACAGGAATACGCCGCCTCGCATCAATATGCGATAGCAGTCGGCGACCAGGGAGGCGATCCAGCGCATGTTGAACTCCTTCTCTCGTGGGCCTTCGGTGCCTTCGAGGCAGTCGTCGATGTAGAGCCGCACTGCCTCGTCCCAATGCCGGTAGTTGGCGGCGTTGATGGCGAACTCCTGGGTGCGCTGCGGGATGATCCGGCTCTCGTAGGCCTGGACGAAGGTGCCGAGCCTGGTCGAGAGGACGAAGACATGCGTACCGCTGCCGAGCGACAGAACCAGTGCCAGCTGCGGCCCGTAGATGAAGAAACCGGCACCCAACTGGTTCACGCCTGCCTGCAAAAAAGAGGCGGCCGGATTTTCGTCCAGCGCGCCAGTTGCAGGGAGGAGCGAGAAGATCGTTCCGATCGACACGTTGGTGTCGATGTTGGAGGAGCCGTCGAGCGGGTCGATGGCGATGGCGAGAGGCGCTTGCCTGTCGAGCAGGACCGGCTGCTCCAGTTCCTCGGAGGCGTAGAGCGCGACCGGAGCGCGGCGCATGGCGTCGAGGAAGATGTCGTCGGCGAAGATGTCCAGATCCTTCTGGATGTCGCCATCGGCATTGGCGCCGCGGGCCCCGGCAAAGGCGGTGCCGAGCACCCCTTGATTGATAGTGTTGCGGATATTGGTAGCGGCCTGCGTCAGCTGGCGGACAGTCGCCACCACCGCGGAGCGCAGCTCGTCCGGCGGGCCGAGATAGGAATTCAGAAAAGCATCGAGCGTTGCCGCTGGCATCGTAACCTCCCGATCCAGCCGCCTCTCCTCGGGTCGGCCGGACAGGGGAATGAGAACAAACACCACCGGATAAGTAAAATTCAATAACTTTACTTCTACACTAAAAAAAATTTAGTATGTCGCATGAGAAACCTCACGCTCAAGCAATTCAAGACAGTTCAGGCAATCATCAGCCACGGAAAAATCGTCAGCGCGGCCAAGGCGTTAGGCCTGTCTCCTCCAGCGCTGACGATCCAGTTGCGGCAAGTCGAGGAGGAGTTCCAACTGGCCTTGTTCGACCGGACGTCGGACGGTATGCGTCCCACTGCCGCAGGTCTGGCCTTCGTCGAGACGGCGCAGGCGATCGAAGAGCGGCTTCGCCTGCTCGAAGACAGGATGGATGCGATCAAGGGCGTGCGCATCGGCAGCTTGAGGCTGGGCGTCGTTTCCACCGCCAAATATTTCGCGCCGCGGCTCATGGCCGGCTTCATGAAGGAGCATCCCGACATCGACATGCGGCTTGCCATCGGCAACCGCGCCGAAACGATTGACAGTCTGAAGAACCACGACATCGACATTGCGCTGATGGGACGCCCGGCGAAGGAAGTCCCGGTCCGTGCCTCGGTCTTCGGCGATCACCCGTTGGTCATCATCGCGCCGCCCGACCACCCGCTGGCCTCGGCACGCGAGATATCCAAGGAGCGGATCGCCGAGGAGCATTTCCTCATTCGCGAGCCCGGCTCCGGTACGCGCATCTCGCTGGAGATATTCCTGAGCGACGTGCCCGGCCGCATCGACGATCTCGGCGTCGAGATGGACTCGAACGAAACGATCAAGCAGGCGGTGATGGCCGGGCTCGGCATTGCCTTCATCTCTGCCCACACCATCGCCGCCGAAACCGAAGCCGGCCGGCTGGTCATCCTCGACGTTGTCGGCATGCCGATCCGCCGGCAATGGTTTTCGGTGATGCGCAGCGATCACGCGATCTCGCCTGCCATGGCGACGTTCCACGACTTCCTGATGCGCAAAGGCGCGATGTACCTGCCCCTGTTCGGCAAGCTCTATCCGCACGAAGAACCGAACACTAGAGGTCGCGCGAGTTAGGGCGCGCGGCCCCAGGACAAACCCCTTCAGACAAACGATGCCCTCGTCGCTCTCAAGTTAGATTGCGTTTGACCTTTACATCGGCCCCACGGACGCGAGCTCTCGGCCAGCAGCACGCAGGCTGCCGTCTGCAGGACGGGTCAGTGCATTGGCCTCGGCTCGCAGGTGCACGTCGGTCTCGGACGACACCGTCACCTCCTCGCCGGACCTCGAGAACGCGTAGAGGGCGCCCCGGTTGCCCGGCATCGAAAAGGCCACGGAGTCCCCCTCGGCGAGGCCCATGACGACGCGCTGCGGATCGCCCCCGATCTTCGCGCGAAGGTGGCGGTGACCTCCAGGAGGTCGCCGTCGACCGGGACATAATAAGCGACCATGTCGAGGTGTCCCTCGTGCAGGCTGCCGCCTTCCTTCCTCGGCAATCGCCGGGGTGGCGAGAAACAGCGCGGCCAAAATCGACGCGCTCAGATTCTGCGGATCATCTCGTATCTCCTTTTTTAGATTTCGTTTGAACTCTATAGGAGGTAGATTACGAGTGCAATCTAAAAAAAAATTGGTGATGCGTGTGAGTCGCAGGCTGCGATGGCCATTCTCTCGACGATGGTCGGTGCGGTGCTCCTCTCGCGGGCCGTCAACGACGAGCGGCTGTCGAAAGCGGTTCCTAAAAGCAGCGGCCGAGGGCGTGCAGATGGGGTCGTCTGCGGACGATGCCCAGCACGGATCGAGGCAATGACCGAGCGCCCCCGCGGCGTCACCGTCGAGCACATAGCGCGCCACACAGGTGCCGTCCACGCGAGTTCAGCGGGTCGATTCTGATGATCGAAGGTCGGGAAGCATCGCTGGTGGCGAAATACTTATTTGCCGATCTGAGGCGATAGCCGGCCAGGCGTTGACGGGCCACGGGCCAGCGCACCCGCGGTCACCCACGCGGTGGGCCTCTGACCGCGCTTAGCCCACGATTTGTT
>NZ_RZSX01000201.1:0-8373 GCF_004023105.1 Mesorhizobium sp. M5C.F.Ca.IN.020.32.2.1
GAGGTCGTCCAGGCGCCTGGCGGCGCCTTTGAACGTGGTATCCATGGTCTTGTCCTTTCCGCCCAGGTCGCGGGCAGGTTGATGTTTGCAACCGACTGTATGAAATGAGCCCAAGAGGAGCGGAGATCGGGAGGACAGCGGCCCATGTCGCAAAATGAAGGAACGGCGCGCTGGACGGTGAAGGCCGAGCTATGCGCGGTCGGCCGCGACAAGCCCTTGCTTGTGGCGCTGGCAGCGATCCTGTGCCGCTTGCCGCAAAAGTTAGTGGCGGGCCGGGGGGTCGAGGAGGCATCAAATGATGACCGTACGATCCCGCATGCACGCGTCCCTTCGGGGGAGTCCGCTTCGCTACTACTTTCATCTAGCGAGGGCTCGGTTTGGCGGTTCCCCCCAGTCCGACGAGAGCGCGATTCTGTCGCGGATCGTCGGCCAAAGCCCAAGAACCTTCTTGGAATTTGGGTTTCACCCGACGGAATACGACTGCATCAGTCTAGCTGATTTCAAAGGACTCCTAGTCGACGGCGACGATACGACAGTCCGGCTGGCCAAGGCCGTGCTGCCGAAGCGGATCGAAGCACGGCAGAGCTTCATCACCTTGGACAATATCGACAGCCTTGGAACGCATTTCCCGCAACTTGGCGTGCTTTCAGTCGACGTTGACGGCAACGACTACTGGTTCCTGAAGGCTCTGCTGCCGGCGCGTCCTGCGGTCGTGGTCGTCGAGTACAATGCCAGTTTCGGCCTCAACCCCGTCACTGTGCCCTATGATCCGGCATTTGACCGCATGGCCAAGCACGACAGCGGTTGGTATCATGGCGCCTCGATCACCGCCTTGACGAAACTATGCAAGACGCACGGCTACAAGCTTGTTGCCGTCTCAGCCGCTGGCGGAAATGTCTTTTTCCTACCTGAGGCTTCGGACATGCCAGAACTAGACCCCGCCCATGCCTATCGAGAGAGCACTCTTCGCAACCGCTGGTCGGGCACGACAGCGAAGGAGCAGTGGGGGCGGATCAAGCACATGCCTTTTGTCGATGCCGCGTCCTAGCAGGAGCTAAAGCGTGCACGTTGGTCCGCCCCTTCGCTTCACCATCCAAGCTGTTGATGAGCAACGGCAACTCTCCATGCCGATTGCAACCGGTGAAGATGAGGCCGAGATGCGGGCTCGGTTCAAAGAGATCTGCAAGAAGATGCCACACATGCATGTGCAGCTCTACGACGGTGCGACGCTCATTGATGAGCGGCAGCCGAACGTATCATTTCATTAGTCAGTCGCTCGCACCAGCGCATCGGCGGGAACGTCCGACCGAACAATGGCGCGCGCCGAGATTATTGCTCGATCGCCGATCGTCACGCCCTTCATGATCATGGCGCCGGTTCCGATCCAAACGTCATCGCCGATAGTGACCGGGGCGGAACGGATGCCCGGATCGGCGCGCGGATGGCCGGCCCGAAAAATCGCCACTGTCTGTGCGAAACGCTTCTCATGATCCATCGGATGCGAGTTCGTGTCGTGGATCGCAACCCCCGAAGAAACCAGCACCCCTTTGCCAATCTTGATCCCGACCGGATCAGATGACCAGATCGTTGATCCTGCTCCCACGTAACACCAGTCCCCGATCTCAATTCGACCTTCATGCGCGAAGACCTGCAAATGCCCATCCAGATGGCTATCGGCTCCGATCTTCACCCGTGAACGGTCGCCATGGATGTTAAAGATTTTGGCTCCGGCACCGTACCGCGTTCGAGGTCCGATGATGGCGTTCTCCTTGGCTGCGCCGGTGGCGATCCAAGACCAAAACCGACGACGAATTGCAAGGATAGCTGAGAAGAGGCGCATCGGCGAATGTCTGCCATATACGATCCGACTGGTCTAGACGCGATCACGCTCCAAAGTAGCCCGCGCGCGAGAGACGACGAAGACCCTCGACGCAACAGGTTCCGTACCTCAGGCCGCCCGCGGCGTTGATGTGGAGGCCGTCTGAAGTGTATGAGGCAGGCATGAAGTAGCCGAGGCCGCTCTCGCCGCCGACATCCAGATAGGCGCACGAGGTCAGCAAGGCCACCTCGCGCACCGCCCTCATGAATTGATCCAGAGTGTTGCCCTGCCCGTTGGTCCTCATGATCCTGTGGGTGGCGTGGGTGGAGTCGCCGCTGTACGGGACGAAGAAAATGATCTTCGCGTTCGGTGCCTGAGTCCTGATGGCGACGACGGCGGCCCAGAGAGCTCCGTAGAAGGTGGCCGTCGTGGTCTGCCCCAGCACACCCAGGACGACCTCCTGGGCTCCGAAGTCGTTGATACCTGCCGCGATTGTGACGACCTCGCTGTCTGCCGGTATGTTCGCAATCTGGTTGTAAATGCCGAAGCTCGCGTATGCTGTCGTCGACTGACCGAGCGACGCGCCGCTGACGCCGAGGTTTGTCAGCACCATCCCAGTCTGGCTGGCTATGACGCTGGTATAAAAACCGGCAATCGTGATGCTGTCGCCTAGCGCAGCCCACTTCAGCGCGATCAGTTCTGTGGAACCGTCCTCGTAAGGATCGCCACCTATGTCAGCCCCATTGGCCAGAAGGCCAAGGTAAAGAGCTGCATTCGCGACAGTCGTTACCCCCGCGCTCTTGGTCCACGCGGAAGTGGAGAGATTTTCAGAATCGCCAAACAGGTTCGCGCCGCCGTTGAGGTGGAGCTTGGACGATTGAACATAGAGACCAGATGCGCCATCGCCGACGTAGGGGTGCGTACCGGAGGCTGCGAAGATGCGATGCTGCCAGTTCGTCGAAGCCGAGGCCGTCGCTGTGACAGTGACCGTGCATTCATACCAGCCATTGCCGAGCGCGACGATGCTCGCACCGGTGCCGCTTGCGGTGCCGTTTTCGAGATCGAACGTGCAGTTGAAGATCGCGGCGCTATTGGAGAACAGGTTGAGCCGATAGCGTTCGGCCTTTTTGGCGATGACCTTCCAGACGACGGCGTCACCCAAGACCGCGCTCTTGGCTTGGTAGACCGAAGGGCTGGCCGATCCGCTCGGCTCGACGAGTTTCGTCGCCGACATGCGGCCAATCGCACGAATGTAGAGTTCTTCGACCGTATCCGGGAGGGTGATGAGCGATGGGGCATTTGGGCTGGTCGTAGGGGTGACCGTGACGTTCTGTTTGGTGAACGCTGCGTTGGCCGGATCGCTGCTCGGGAAGAGGTTGGCCGTCAGTCCCTGCTTGCGCAGGATGATGCTGCGAATGTACAGGCCGCTCGTGCCGTCCCCGGCATAGGGGAGATTGCCTGCCGCCGACATGCGGGCCTGCACGTTATTGGTGACGTTTGACGCCACCAGAACAACGGCTTTACATTCGAACCAGCCGCCCCCAAGGGCGGAGATGCTGGCACTGACGATGTTCGCGCCGGACGTGCTTACGACCACGCCTTCTTCGAGATTGAAGTTGGCCGTGTATGCTGCGCCAGCGGCAGTGTGAATAAGCTGGAGCATGGCCCGTTCGCCGGCCCGCGCGATCACGACGTGCTCAATGGTGTCTCCCGAAACAAAAGAATATGAGCGGTAGACGGACGGGCTGACGCCTGAGCCGATGGATTCCACCATTTTAGTGGTGGGGAGGCTGAGGCCCTGAATCATCATCATGAGTTCAACAGCCGACATCAAGGAGGATGTCGCGGCGCGAACGCCAGTATCAGTCGCCACCGGCCCTGCTGTGACGTTGTACAGCCCAAGGGCCCCGGCCGAGACTTCCGTCCAGAAATATTCGCCGACATCGGCATTCTTGCCGAGCACGACTGCGGCGGCCGCGCCCGCCAATCCCGCCGATGCCGCGAAGCTGAAATTTGGCCCCACCGTGTAGGAGCCGGGCGCGGTGATCAGGATCTGCGTCAGCGCTCCGCCCGCCACCACGAAGCGGCCGGCGGCGCCCGAACCGGCGCCGCCGGTAAATGCCAGGTCGAAGGTGCCGTTGGTGCCGCCGGAGCCCGCCGTAATCGCACCGCTGCCGATGACGCCAAGGCCGATCGCCGCCGCGATGGTCGGAAAGATGCCCTTGCCATACAGAGACGCGTCGCGCGCCGCCTGGGCGCCTGCCAGATTGGCGGCGGTCGTGACGACATCGGCGGCGGTCAGCCCTGCATTCGCGGCGGAGCTGGCGGCGCTGGCGGCTGCCTGCCCGGCACTGGCGCCAGTGGCATCCTTTAGCACCTGCGTTTCATCGCGCAGCGCCTCGACCTCATCGACCACCTCCGCAACGTCAGGCGGCACGAAAGGAACAATGGTGATGGCATCGCTGCCCACCGCCGGCTCGTCTGCCATAAATTCAAACACTCGACCGGCATTGGCCGACCCGACCTGGGTGTGAACCGTCGTCCCCTTTTGCATCGCGCGGGCGGTGCGGGCGTCGGCAGCGCGGAACCATTCGCCCTCGCTCGCCGTGTAGATGCCGTTCTGTCTTTGGTCAGCCTGGTCCTTGACCAGCACGCGGTCGCCAACCTCGCACGGCACCCCGTCAGTGATCTGCAGGCCATGAAGGAGAATGCTGACCGTGGTGGCCAGGCGCACGGGTTCGCGTTCGCCGGTCAGAAGTCGAACGGCGGCAGTTGCAGGTCGAGCCATCAGGCTTCTCCATGAAAAAGCCCCGCGAAAGCGAGGCTTGAAAATGCTCTATGATTTCAGGGTGCGCTTAGGGGACGCGTGGTCCATGACACATCTGCGGGGCGCGGAAGAGGCGCGGCTCCGGCCTCAAAAGAAAAAGGGCGCCCAAAACCGTTGCGGCCTATGGCAATCCGACAACGCGCCTCCCAACGCGCCTCTTGGTCCAGCCGGCGATTGTCAGCCCCAACGCCATGCCGGCGCAGTCGGCTACCCAGTCGAACCCATCCAGATCGCGCCCTATCAGTTGGGCGCCCTGAAGAACCTCGATCGCCGCGCCGGTAAAGGCGAGAAGAACAACCAGCCTTGCCTTGTGTCCCGGCCAGCCGAGGCTTCCTAGGGCCGCCAGCGCGGCGAAGGCAATGGCGTGCTCCAGCTTGTCATCGTGAAGCGTGACGGCCATGCCGAGATCCGGCAGGAACCGCACCGGCAGAAGAGTGAGCAGCAGAACGCAGGCCAACGTGACTACAAAACCGATTCTTGCCATCGTCGAAAAAGAGTCTGTGCGCAACAAGATAGGGTCAGTCCTTCATTTGAAAAGCTGGATGGGCGGTGTGGTGGATTTGGAGTTCCTGTCATTTTGATAGCATCAGCGCTTTGGAATTTCAAACCACAAGCCTGTGTTGGAAGAAAGGCATCCGTCGCTCTCGTATGGCCACCGGCGCATTCTGGGAGGCCAGCCGATGCTGGTTGCGGACCTCAGTTTTGCGCCACCGAGGCGCCGGCCAGCCGGGCGAGCGCAGCCTTATCGTCGGGCCTGGGATCAGCAAGGCGGTAATCGCCCGAAGTGGGCGAATTCGGGTTTTTCGCCGACAGATCGGTGTCGCCTTCAGCGCCGGTGGTTTCACCGTTGATCGCGCCGATGGTGGCCTTCGCGGCAGGCTTGGCGCCAAGCAGCTCAACAGAGCGGCCCGGATCTTTGGCGATCATCGCCTTGGCGAGCGCTTTTGCCGTGTTGCTGCGCCAGGCAGTTTCGGCCGCTTGCCTGGCGACCGGGCTGCCCATCTTGGCGATGAAGTCGAACCCGCTCTGCCTGATCGCCTCGAACGCTGCGGTGTCGTCCGGATCGCTCTGCGCGATGGCGCTCGTGTAGGAGTCCTGCGCCTTGGACCATTCGGCCTGCTCATAGTCCTGGCGGCGGGCATATTGCTGTGCGGCCATTCGTGCCGAGCCGGCCAGCCTTAAAGCCTCTTTTTTCCTGATGAAGTTGGCGCGTTCGCTCTCCGGCACTTTCGGCAGGGTGCCGTCGAAGAGCGTGTCGAACAGGCCCGATTTGATCACCTGGCCGGTGCGCGGGTCGACCTGGCCATACATCCTGTCATGCAGGCCGCGACCGTCGGCCGGCGCATTCCGGATCGCCTCGTTTTCGGCCTGGGCGATCTGCCCGTTCAACTCGCGGCCGATGACCTCGGCGTCGAAGGCGTCCTGCTGCTGCCTCTGCTGCCGGAACCGCTCGGCGACCGCCGAGAGCTCGTCGCCAAAACCCTGCATGGCGGCGCCGATCGGCGAGCCATCGGGATAGGAAACCACGCTGCCGGTATCGAGCCGGCGCTGGGCAAGCTGGAGGGGGATGGTCGCCATCAGTAAACCCCTCCGCCCGGCGCCGGCGGAAAGGCGCTCTTGCCGAACGTCACGGCCTTGCTCGGGTCGTAGATGCCGGAAAGGCCGGACACGAGGTTGCCGCCGGCCTTGAAGATCGAGGCGGCCACCGCCTGCCTGCCGGAAAAGCGCGAGATGGCGGCCTGCGTGGTGAGTTTGTTCTGGCGCAGCTGCGAGCCGTACTGGATCGCCTTGATGTCGAGCTGGCCCTGCCTGGCATTGGCGGCCAGCACCTCGGTCGGCGAGCCTGATATGCCGACGCCCGAGGCGCCGGCCTGGGCGCGCGCCTGCGACAGCAAGAGGTCCTGCTTGTGGCGCTCCTGGCCCTGTTCGAAGGCCGCGGCTTGCGCATCGGCCCGCGCCTGCAGTTCATAGGCCTTGGCCTGATAGTCGGCCATCTGCCTTGACTGCTGGCCCTCGACCAGCGCGCCGCCGACCGAAAGGCCGATAAGGGCAAGTGTGCACATGGTCAGCCTCGGCCTAGGCCACGAAGCGAAAATCTAGCTGTGATGCCTCCAACCGGAGCGCCGAGCGCAGGGCGCGGGTCGAGCGCGCCGCCGGGGCTGAGGAGGGACAGAAGCATCTTGTCGGCCTGGATCGCCGCCGCGCTGAGACGAGCGGGTGCTGCCGCTCGCCGCCCGGCTATGGCGGCGCGCCGGATGGCGGTCAGGTTGACTTTCAGGTCGGCAACGCCGGCGGCGTCGAACTGGCTGTTGGCGGTGGCGATGGCGCGGCGCAAGGCATCGGCGTCGAACAATTGCTGGCGCAGCTGTTCTATCAGCCACTGGGCCATGCGCCAGCGCTCGTCGAGGGAAGCGGCGTTTGCGCTGATCTCGTCGGCAAGTGCTGCGATGTCGACGCAGGCTTCACTTTGCGCGGCGGCGGCGCGGCGCTTGTCATCGGGGATTGGGGTCACAGGAGGGTCCTTTTAGGAGGGTGATGGAAAACGGCGGTGCCGCTGATCTCCCCTTGAGGGGGAGATGGCCGGCAGGCCAGAGGGGGTAGTACCGCGTGGAGCACCGGCGTTCTCGCCCGCGATAGGAGGCTGCGTCAGGACGTGCCGACCCCCTCTGTCGCCTTCGGCGACATCTCCCCCTCAAGGGGAGATCGGCAGTTTCAACTACGGCTCGGCATCGAACACCGGCGTGAACGCTCGGATGGTGCAGGGTGTCGGGTTGGTGTGGCGGATCTTCACTCTGCCCTGGCCTCCCCAAGAATCGTCAATCGGCACCTCGACATTGCCGGTGAACAGATTGGCCATGCCCTCGGGTGAAACGATCGAGGGGGTACGAACCGGCTCCCACCGGCCGCGCATTAACGACGTGATTTCCAGCCCGGTCGTGTCGGTTTCCAGGAGGGAGAGGATCACCGCCGCCACCTTCTTTCGGCGTCCGACAACCGACCCGTCCTTGCCGCCGACATCAAGCTCAAGCGTATCGGCGCCGGCCTCGTATGGAAGCCCGACCTGCCATTTAGCAGCGGCGGGCGAACCAACTGGGAGTGTGACATTGCCAGCACCGCTGACCGTCAGGCCGCGGTAGACCTTCCCGTCCGCAAGCACGTCCACAATCAGGCCGGCGAGATGTATTGCGCCGCCTGCTGTTGTAACTGCCGCGCCGGTGTAGGTCAGGCCGCAATCGACTTCGAACGCGTCGGCGATCTCGCCATATTCGAACGGAATGGTTTTGATTTCGATATAGCGCTTGGTGACTCCGCCGATGGTGCGCTTGACGAACAGCCAGAGATCATCATTGCCGTCCTGTCCCGGCGTGACCACGGCGCTTTCAACGATGCCCCATGCCGAACCTGAGAACGAGCCGGCGATGCGATGCCGGTGCATGCCGCGGACTTCCTGCGAAGGCTGGTGCGTGTAGCCGCCAAGTTCTCCGTTATCCAGCGGGAACCACAGCAGCGGATCGGGATCGGTCTGGAACGCCAGTTCAACGACACCCTTTTTTGGAATGTGCTCGGAAATCTGTCCGACATCATCCGACGTGAAGCGGCCGGTGGCGCTCTGGGCAAGTTCGGCGATCGATTTGCGGGAGCGCGTCACGTAAAGGAACGACTGCCCGGCATCCACCGGACGGACCTTGGCGCAGCCAAACGTGCGGGACCGGCGGTTTTTTAAGGG
>NZ_RZSX01000202.1:0-8358 GCF_004023105.1 Mesorhizobium sp. M5C.F.Ca.IN.020.32.2.1
GACATCATCCTTTCGGCGAGCATGCCGAGCGCGTTTTCATGCATATGGCCGGCAAATTCGGCGGTCGTGGCGGCGGCTTCGGCCCATTCGGCCACGGCATGAGGGGCGGCGGGCGCGGCGGGCCGGGCGACATGTTCCGCGCTGGGCGTATGCTGGCCGACGGCGATCTCAAGCTGATCACGCTGTCGCTGTTGGCCGAGGCGCCGCGCCACGGCTACGACATCATCAAGGCGCTGGAGGAGCGCACCAGCGGCGTCTACAGCCCGAGCCCAGGCGTGGTCTATCCGACGCTGACCTTCCTGGAAGAGGCCGGCTATGCCGTCTCGTCGGCGGAAGGCAACAAGAAGGTGTTTTCGATTACCGAGGCCGGGCAGGCGCATCTCAATAGCAATCGCGAGATGATCGACCATGTGCTCGACCATCTCGAGCGTTTCGGCCGCAAGATGGCAAAGGCGCGCGACTGGTTCGGCTGGAACGAGGACGAGGATGGCGGACGTCGCGGCCGCGGCCGTTCGGAAAAGCGCAACGAATTCCGCGCCGTGCGCCACCGGCTGCGCGCAGCCCTCGGCGACATCGTCGACGCGCCCGCTGAAAAACAGGCCGAGGCAATCGCAATATTGAAAGGGGCGGCCGAAGCCCTCGAAGCGCTGTCGCGCGATTGACGTCCGGGCCGGATGCGGCCCTTGCCCGTTTGCCTAAGGACCGCTAGTGAAATCATCCTGCACCACGCTATGTGATGCAGGATGATTGCCGTTGGAGGGCGCTCCCATGTCTTTTCTGAAACGTCTTTTCGGCGGTGGCGGCGGTGACGCGGGCGAACCAAAGAGTGCTGCACCGGCAAAGCAGATCGAGCACAAGGGATTTTTAATCAGCGCGACGCCCTACAAGGCGGAAGGCCAATACCAGACCTGCGGCGTAGTTTCTAAGGAGATCGACGGCGTGATGAAGGAGCACAAATTCATCCGCGCCGACCGTTTTGCCGGGCTCGACGACGCCGTCGACATCTCGATCAAGAAGGGCATCCAACTCGTCGACGAGCAGGGCGAGAAGATGTTCGGGTAGATCCTCATTACAGCCTTGGATCGATTGGCTCGCTCTCCAGCGCCAGCACGCCAAAAACACACTCGTGAATCCGCCGAAGCGGCTGTTTGGCGACAAATCGCTTCAGCGCCTGGTGGCCGAGCGCGAATTCCCTGAGCGCCGAGCTGCGCTTGCCGCCCAAGCTTCGCTCTCGCAGGCGGACCAGATTGTCCGGCGCATCATATTCGGGGCCATAGATGATGCGCAGGTATTCTCGGCCGCGGACTTTCAGCGCCGGCTGGATGAGTCCCTTCTTGCTCCGACTGATGAAGTCGAGCGGTTTAACCACCATGCCTTCGCCACCCGAGCCCGTCAGCGCCTCCCACCAGGCGACGGCCTCCGCACACGCGCTGGCGTCGGCCAGATCAACCGTGCGCCATCGCGTGCGCGTTACCACGCCATCGCCCGCAGCCAGACGGTCTGCAAGCGTCATGTGCCAAATGTGGTCCTGGTCGAACCAAACACGTCCCTCACTGGCGAGCAGGTGGAACGGCGCAACCTTCAGGCCGTCGATGTCCGAGACCGGCCACACATAGGGCGCCCAGGCGATGGCATATTTGGCCGCACGCGAAGCCCGGTCTTCAAGGCGGGCGTTGAGGGCGGTTGCATCGACGCCGCGCGCCATCGCACGGGCCAACGCCTCGCGACTGACCTGGAAGCCGGCGGCCGAGGACGTTGCCACCGGCGCATACTGGCTTTCAATCAAGCTGCTGGCCTTGGCCGACCAGGGCATTATCTCGGTGTCCAGCAGCAGCCAGTCGCTGTTTAATTCCTCCCACAGTTCCGCTGCTTCGACGCCGGCGCGGAGACGGGCGAGCAGGCCTTCCGTCATGGCAGGGTCGTTGAAAAAGGAGCGTCCGGTCCGGGTCCAGATCGCGCCGGTTTCATCGCCCAATGTCCCGAAGCGGTTACGGGCCGTCTGCGCGGCCCGGCACAGCGCGATCACTGCCCGCGAGCCCATGTGCTTCTCCTCACACACCACCTGAGCGACGTCACGTTCGCGGTAGTAAGCGAGGGCGTCCTCGGGACGTTCCAGCCAGCCGCCTAGGCTGCTCGTCTCTGACGGCGACATCGTCGGCGGCAGATAGATCAGCCATTGCGGCGGCAGCGCGAAGCGGCTCATTACCTCCAGCGCTGCCGAAGCATTCTCCTCGGCTACGACAATCCGGCCTCTCAGTTCGGTCTCGATCCAACGGCGACCGGAGACATCCTGGTAGTCGAGTACCCCGTCGGCATCGGCCTGCGCCGATTTATCCGGCCTGGAACCGCCCAGCGGACGCATCGGTTCCGACCAGGTCTGGATTGCCGGGACATCGACCAGTTCGCGTTCGGGCCAGCGCAAAGCCGTCAACTTGCCGCCGAATACGCAGCCAGTGTCGATGCACAGGGTGTTGTTGACCCACTCGGCCGACAGCACCGGCGTGTGGCCGTAGATCACGGCCGTCTTGCCACGGTAGGCCGTGGCCCAGTCCGCTCGGACGGGAAGGCCAAATTGGTCGATCTCGCCTGTGGTCTCGCCATAGAGGGCGAACTCACGCACGGCGCCGGAGCCGCGTCCTATCATCTCTTCCCTAAGGCCAGCATGAGCGACGGCGAGGCGTCCGCTGTCCAGCCAGACATGGCTGCGCAGGCCGTCGAGGAAGGCCGGCAGGGCTTCTCGCAGACCGCGATCCTGAGCGTCCAATTGGTCGATCGTTTGCTGAAGGCCGTGGGCGACCGTGACCTTGCGGCCTTCCAGCCATCGGCTGAGCTTGCGTTCGTGATTGCCTTGGACACAGTAGGCAGTACCGGCTGCGACCATGCTCATAGCGATGCGCAGGACATCGGGCGCGTTGGGGCCGCGATCGACGAGATCGCCGACAAAGACGATCTTGCGGCCGTCCGGCGGGGTCACGGCGACCGTCCGATCGTCGCGATCCTCGGACCAAGCGACCCTGTAGCCGAGTCGACTGAGCAGGATCTGAAGCTCATCGGCGCAGCCGTGGACATCGCCTATGATATCGAACGGACCGTGGTCGCCGCGCTTGTCGGTCCACAGCGGTTGGCGCGAGACCTTGGCGGTGTCGATGCTGGCCTCGCTGGTAAGCTTCCAGACCTGGCGGAAGCCCTCGCGTTGCAGGCCGCCGAGACCCTTGCGGATTTCGGTCGTCATGCGTTGGGCCACCCCGGGCCCGAACGGCCGGTCGGGGCGCGACGCGTTGCGCGCGACGCAGACATCGACACCAGGATCGATGACCACAGCGACTGGCAGAGCGTGCCACTTGCGCGCCAGCTCGACCCAGGCCTTGCGGTCGGCGGCCCGCACATTGGTGGCGTCGATGACGGCCAGCTTGCGGTGCTTAAGCCGTTTGCCGGCGATCTCGCGCACCAGCTCGAAGGCGTCGGCCGAGACGTCTTGATCAGTCTCGTTGTCGGTGATGAGCCCGCGGCAGCGATCCGAGGAAATGATCTCGGTCGGCAGGAAATGCTTGGCGGCGAAAGTCGACTTGCCCGATCCGGTCGAGCCAATCAGCACAACCAGAGCGAAGTCAGGGATGGTGAGATCGGTTTTGTCGGGCTCTCTCATCGCGTGAATACCGCCATCTGCGTGGGCGCCCCCAGCACAGGGTTCTCGGTCCCGATGCCGCTGAAGGCGGAGGCATAGCCATAGGTCTCACCAATTTTGGCCGCCCAGGTTTCGAACTGGGCGCGGCTCCATTCGAAGCGGTGGTCCGGGTGGCGAAAGGCGCCAGGGGCCAGGTTGGCGAACAGAACGTTGTAGTCCGCATTCGGAGTGGTCACGATCACCGACTTGGGCGTCGTCTCACCGAAAACGATGCGTTCGACCAGAGGCAGCCTGTTCTCGTCTAGATGCTCGATGACTTCGACCAGCACCACAACGTCGGCCTCGGCCCAGCGTCTATCCCGATACGTCAGCGATCCATGTAGCAGCGTGACCCGACCCTCGGGCGGCCCGCCGAATTCGTTCAGCTTGAGACGCTTGGCAGCCCATTCCAGTTCGCGGACTGCAGGATCAAGTCCAAACAGCTTGTGGACCCATCGTTCGCGCACAAGCCGATAGAGTAGCTTGCCTTCGCCGCATCCCAAATCCGCAATAGTGGTTCCGCCGGTGGCTCGAATGGCCTGAACCACAGCGTCCATACGCAAATCGTTCAACCGGATCGGCACCTCCAGCGCCTCCTCGGGCGCGACGCGGACTTCAGGAGGCAGCGCCTCGCCGGCCGTCTCGGGAGCCAATCGCTCCAGGGCGATACGGGCCAAGGCACCGCGATTGCGCAGATAGCGACGTACGATGAGGTCTTTGGCGGGATGGTTTTCCAGCCAGCCCTCGCCCTTGGATAGCAGCTTGTCGATCTCAGCCTCGCCGACCCAGTAGTGCTTGGCGTCGTCCATCACCGGGATCAGGACATAAAGGTGGTTCAGCAGGGCACTTAGCCGGCCGGTGCCGGTCAACTTCAGTTGACCGTATCGCGGGCCGCTTGCACCAGACCCGACGTCCCCTATCGGGGTTAGATCGACGGTCCACCCCAAAGATTCGAACAGGCCTCGAACCAGAGCCTCACCGCCGCGCATCGGCAGCGGTGTCACCACCGCCTCCAGCGGCAGGTCGCTGTTGGCCAGTTCCTGACGCTCCTTTGATATGCCGGTCATAGCGGTCCGCAGCGTTTTGTTTAGCGCCACCGACAGGAAGGACGATGCCGCATAGGGCCGGTCGTTTACATACTGGTCCAGCAGGCCTTCTGCCTGACCTTTGCCCCGCACGAGCCCTATCGGATCGACGTCGAGCAGTAGTGCAGCCTCGCAACGCTCGTCAGTCGCCTCGGGATAGAACAGCCACGCCTTGCCGAAGGACAGGTCGGTCTCGTGCAGACGATCGGGATGCTTGTGCAGCAAGAAGCCGAGATCTGTGGCCGGACGATGCGTTGTGGCGACGGAGAGGAACATCGGCGACCGATAGCGCAGACAAGCGGAATAACCAATGGTGTCGCGCCGCTATCCTGGTAAAAGCCATCCAACACTTTGACTCGGGCGCAGCCGCGCTAGCAGATCGCAAAAAGGCAGGCGCCGGGCGCCTGCCTTTTGTTCTGGTTACCAGTTGTTCGTGCTCTACGCGGCAGCGGCGACCGCTCCGGTTGAGGCTACAACGGCATCCACCTTGGCTGACGCCTTGGCCAGAGCGGCCGAGACGGCCTCGGGGCCCATGCCGACGCCCTCGATGCGGATGACTTCGACGTCGGTCATGCCGATGAAGCCAAGCACGCTGCGCAGATAAGGGATGGCGTGGTCCATCTGCACGGCAGCGCCTTCCGAATAGATGCCGCCCGAGGCGAGGACGATGTAGACCTTCTTGCCGGTGACTAGGCCCTTCGGGCCATTCTCGCCATAAGCGAAGGTCTTGCCGGAGCGAGCGACATGATCGACCCAGGATTTCAGGGTCGACGAGATGCCGAAATTGATAAAGCCGGTGGCCAGGATGATGGTGTCGGCGGCGAACAGCTCGTCGAGCACGGCGTCGGACACGCCGACGACCTCGGCCTGGCGCGGGGTACGGGATTCAGCCGGCGTGTAGATGCCGGCTGAATAGTCCGGATCGATGTGCGGCAGCGGGTTCGCAACAAGGTCACGCACGACAAGCTTGGCCGACGGATCGGCGGCAACGAGCTTCTCGGCGAGCTCGGTGGCGATACGGGTCGAGTGCGAGGCATTGCCGCGCGGGCTGGAAGTGACAAGAAGGATGGACATGGCGGGTCTCCAGGGCTGGAACGATTTGTCCCGCTAAATATGGGTTCTCGACCCATTTGAAAAACTGGTATATTTTTTATACTATCCATCTACAATCTGGATAAGGCTATGCAACCCAATCCGACGCTCGACCAACTGCAAATCCTGGTCACGGTGGCCGACACCGGCAGTTTCTCCGCCGCCGGGCGCAAGCTCAACCGCGCGCAATCGGTCATCAGCTATGCCATCGCCAATCTCGAGGCGCAGCTCGGGCTGCAACTGTTCGAGCGTGAGGGCACGCGCGAGCCGCAGCTGACCGAGATCGGCCGGGCGATGCTGGAGGACGCGCGACGCATGACCGGTGTGCTGCAGCGCATCCGCTCGCGCGTCGACGGCTACCATCAGGGGCTGGAGGCGGAAGTGGCGCTGTCGGTCGATGCGGCACTGCCCTCACCGGTGCTGGTGCGGGTGCTGAAGGCGTTCGAGGCTCAGTTTCCGACCGTGATGCTGCGCCTCCATATCGGCACGCTCGGCCTGATCCCCGATCATGTCGTCAGCGGGCAAGCCGATCTCGGTGTTGGCGGCCTGCTGGGCGAGGTCGACGTCCACCTTGTGCGCATCGGCTTCATGTCGATAGTTCTGGCCGCCGCGCCCAGCCACCCGCTGGCGCTGCTGCCGAAGCCGGTGGCGATCGAGGAGGTGCGCGAACACACCCAACTCGTTGTCACCGACCAGTCCGAGCGCACCAAGGGGCGCGACTTTGGCGTCTTTGCCTACCGCACTTGGCGGCTGACGGACCTGCGCACTAAGCATATGCTGATGCGTGAGGGTCTGGGTTGGGGCGGGCTGCCGCGATGGCTGATCGCCGATGATCTGGCGAGTGGCCGGCTGGTGGAACTCGACCTCGAGCCTTACAGCGAGGTGCGTTCGCCGCTGTTTGCCATGCATCGCACCGACCGCAGCCCGAAACCCGCGGCAGCTTGGCTGATCGATCAGTTCAAACGGCAGCTCGGCTGCTTCAACGAGTTCGAGCCGGGCCAGGTGCCTGAGGATGAGTCGGAGACAGTCCATCGATAAGGGCGACAAGCACCTCGCGATAGGGGCCGGTCTCGGCGCCGGCCTCGACAGCGAGCGCCGCCCGATCGAAGGCGGCGGCAAGCAGCGCGGTCAGTGCCTCCACCGGCAATCTTGTCATGGTCTGCGCGCGCATCGCCGCGACGAGGCCCTCGCGCAAGGAACGGTTGCCGTGGCGGTTATCGATGTCGTCCATTGCGGCGCGGCCGAGCACGGCCGGTCCGTCGAGCAGCAGCAGCCGGGTGCGGCCGGGTGCGCGCATGGCGGCAAGGTAGGCATCGGAACCGGCGATCAGCGCGTCACGGGCAAACAGTGAGGGCGGCGAGGCGCGCTCGATCTCTTCCGCCACAGCCGCCGCCTCTTGCTCGACCACCGCGGCGAACAGCGCCTGCTTGTCGGCAAAGTGGTGGTAGAGAGCGCCGCGCGTGACGCCGGCCGCAGCCACGATCTCTGGCGTGCCGGTCTCTGCATAGGATTTCTCGGTGAACAGTTTTCGCGCCGCGGCGATCAGGTCGGCGCACGTCGCTTCGGTGCGATCGCGGTTGGAGCGGCGCGCGGGTTCCTGTTGCATACGTGCAGCCTGTATGTTAATACAATTGACATGCAGACTGTATGTTATCTGACGAGAGAAGGAAAGATGAAGACGACGAGCTATTATCCGGTGCTGATGACGGGCGACGTTGCCGGCACGAAGGCATTCTATATCAAGCACTTCCGTTTCAAGCCGCTGTTTGCGAGCGACTGGTATGTGCATCTGCAGTCGGCCGAGGATCGCCGGGTCAATCTTGGCATCGTCCAAGGCGACCACGAGACAATACCTGAGGAGGGGCGTGGCCGAACCTCGGGGCTGCTGATCAATTTCGAGGTCAAGGATCCGGACGCGGTCTACGAACGGATCCTGGCCGCCGGCCTGCCGATCCTGCGGTCCTTGCGCGACGAACCCTTCGGCCAGCGTCATTTCATCACCAAAGACCCCAATGGCGTGCTGATCGACGTGATTAAGCCGATCCCGCCGAGCGCGGAGTTCCTGGCGCAGTTTGTTGAAGGGTGACGGGGAGCCTGAACGACGCCCCCCGACAGGAACTGTTGGCAGAGGTGAGGGGACGGCTCGGGCCGCGTGACCGGGCGGGCATTCGCGGTCTATGGTGAGCTTGGCAACCTTGGGACCATTCCATGCGTGAAATCTGCCTTGTCCGCGCACCCTCAAATCTTGGCCTCCGCCCGCTGAGACCAGATCATATACCGGGGACGTGGCGTGCGCCGCAGGCATTGACCGAAGCCGGCTTGATCGAGACGCTTGCGCCCGCCAAAGTGGTTGATCTTGATCGGCCCGCCTATAGCACGGTGCCGCAGCCGGGCACCCGGCTGCGCAACGGCAACGCGATACGCAGTTTCAACCTCGGACTCGCCGAAGTTGTTGCCGGCGCGCTGGGCCGAGGCGAATTCCCGCTGGTCGTCGGCGGCGACTGCGCGGTCCTGCTT
>NZ_RZSX01000203.1:0-8321 GCF_004023105.1 Mesorhizobium sp. M5C.F.Ca.IN.020.32.2.1
GGCTGGCGCGGCATCCGCCAGCGCAAGCTGCACCTGGAAGAGCTGATCGGCAGCGCCACGCGGACGCTGAAGGCCGGCCGGCCGGTCCATATCGTCGATATCGCCGCCGGCCACGGCCGCTACGTGCTCGACGCCGTCGCCAAATGCACTGAGCCGCCGGCCAGCGTGCGGCTGCAGGATTTTTCCGACCTCAACGTTTCGCTCGGCCGCAAGCTGATCGCCGAGCGGCACCTGCCGACCAGCGTCTCGTTCCACCAGGCCGACGCATTCGACGCCCAAATGCTGGCCGGGCTCGATCCGGCGCCGGACCTGGCCATCGTCTCCGGGCTTTACGAATTGTTTGCCGACAACGCCATGATCGCCCGCTCGCTCGGCGGGCTGGCCAAGGCGATGCAGCCCGGCAGCCTGCTTCTCTACACCAACCAGCCCTGGCATCCGCAGCTCGAAATGATCGCGCGCAGCCTGACCTCGCATCGCGGCGGCCAGGCCTGGGTGATGCGCCGGCGCACGCAAGGCGAGATGGACCAGCTGGTGGCGGCGGCCGGCTTCGAAAAGCTCGACCAGCGCATCGACCAGTGGGGCATCTTCACCGTCTCGATCGCGCGGCGCGTCTGAGCATGGTCTTGCCAGTCCTTGGCGCCGCCGTTGCCGCGGCCCCTGCCCTTTCTGCCTCCGCGCGCGAGCCGTACGCCGGAATCGTGCTGCGCGCTGCGTTGTGGCTGGCGTTTCTGGCGCCGTTCTTCTACGTGACCTACGGCTTCGCCAACTGGCTGGCGTCGCAGCGCGACGATGTCGGCAGCATCGTCTTTGCCTGGGAGCGCGGCATCCCGTTCATCGCCTGGACGATCGTGCCCTATTGGTCGATCAACCTGTTCTACGGCCTGTCGCTGCTGTTGAACGATACCAAGCGCGGCGTCGACCGGCTCGCCGGCCGTTACCTCACGGCGCAGATCATCGCCGTCGCCTGTTTCATCCTGTTCCCGCTGACGGCGACCTTCATGCGGCCGCAGACATCAGGCCTGCCGGGGTTCATGTTCGCGGTGCTCGGCGGCTTCGACAAGCCGTTCAACCAAGCGCCGTCGCTGCACATCGCGCTGCTTGTCATCATCTGGGATCATTGGCGCTGTCGGCTCAAAGGCCTGGCCGCCATCGTCTGGCACGTCTGGTGTTTCCTGATCGGCGCCTCGGTGCTGACGACATGGCAGCACCATGTCATCGATATCCCGACCGGCGCTTTGCTCGGCTTCTTCGCCCTGTGGCTGTTCCCGCGCGACGGCGAATTGCCGTTCGCCGGCTTCCGGCTGACCGCCGATCCCAAGGCACGGCGGCTGGCGCTGTTCTACGCGCTCGTCGCAGCCCTGGCACTGGCCGGCGCCGTTGCCGGCGCCTTCGTCTCGGCGCTGTGGCTCATCCTGCTGTGGCCGGCGCTGGCGCTGGCCATCGTCGCCTTCGCCTATGTCGGAGCCGGCGCCAAAGTGTTCCAGAAAGCGGCCGATGGCAGCGTCTCGCTGGCCAGCCGTGTTTTGCTGCTGCCTTACCGGCTTGGCGCCAGGATCAATGTGTGGGCGTGGACGCGCAAGCTGCCGCCGCATGTCGCGATCGCCGACGGCGTCTTCCTCGGCCGCTTTCCCACCGCCGCCGAGGCCGACGCTTTCGGCACGGTAATCGACCTTGCCGGCGAGTTGGAAAGCCCGCGCGGCGTCACCTGCCGCTGGACGGCTGTCGCCATGGTCGATCTCTTGCCGCCCTCGCAAGCGGCGCAAACGCAAGCGGTGGCGGCGATCGAGGCGGCCCGCGGCCACGGCACCGTGCTGGTCTGCTGCGCGCTCGGCTTCCAGCGCAGCGCCGCCATCGTCGCCAACTGGCTGGTTGCGAGCGGTCGCTCGCCAACGCCGGCGCAGGCGCATAAGCGGCTAACGGCATCGGGCCGTCCGGTGCATCTTCGGATCGCGGCGGACGAGCCGGCATGAGTGCCCATCGAGACAAAGCCGAGGCCTTCGCCGCCAGCCTCATGACGCAGGCGGTGTGGCCGCTGCTGCTGGTGCTGGCCGCGTTGGTGGCCGCGCCGTTCATTGCCGTGGCAGCGCAGCCGCAGACGACGACGCTGGCGTCGGCGGCCTGGCTGGTGGCGGCAGCGAGCGGCATGGTCACCCTCGCCGTCTCGGCCCTGCTTGTCTTCGACGCGCTGCTGTTCTGGCTGATGGCGAGCCACGTCAGCGAAGCCGCCGGCGGTGCCTCGGTCGACGACGTGCTGGCGCGCATGCGCGTCAAACCGGCCGCTGCCGGCATCCGCTCGCTCGACCGGCGCATCGCGGGCACGCAGCGCCTGCTGATGAAGCAGCGCATCGCACTCGGCCTGTTCGTGGCGGCATCCGCTGTCGCCTTGTCTTTCTGAGCCGGACGATGAGCAAGCTCGGCACAAGGACTTTCACCCTGCTGCAGACCGTGACCTCGGTCGGCCTATCGGCGCTGGCCTGGGCGGTGACCGGGGTGCGGCCGATCTGGAACGGCAGCAAGCCGTCGGACCGGCAGCGCATCTACTTCGCCAACCATGCCAGCCACGGCGATTTCATCCTGCTGTCTGCCTGCCTCAGCGAGAAGGAGCGCGCCCGCACCCATGCCGTCGCTGCCGCCGACTATTGGGGAAAATCACGGCTGCGCCGGTTCATCGCGCAGGACATGCTGTCCTCGGTGCTCATCCACCGGCAGTGGATCGATGAGGCTCAGAATCCGATCTCGATCATGCTGTCGGTGCTCGATGAGGGTCATTCGCTGATCATCTTCCCCGAAGGCACGCGCAACATGACAGACGAGCCACTGCTGCCGTTCCGCTCCGGCCTCTATAATCTCTCGATGGCGCGGCCCGACGTCGAACTCATTCCCTGCTGGATCGAGAACATGTCGCGGGTGCTCCCCAAGGGCCAGTTCGTGCCGGTGCCGCTGCTCTGCCGCGTGGTCTTCGGCGCGCCGATCGCCATTGCGCCCGGCGAGGAACGCCGGGCCTTTCTCGACCGCGCCCGCAAGGCGCTGCTTGCGCTCAATCCCCGCCCGCTAAGAGACGACTAGAACAACATGCCAATGCACGAGACCCTCATTCTGGTTGTCGGCCTCTCTGCGGTGCTGACCACAGCAAGCCTGGTTGCCGGCATCCTGTCGTGGCGCGCGCCGAAGCCGCTGTCCTCGACGCTGGTCAACCTCAACCAGCGCATCAACGCCTGGTGGGTTATGGTCGTGGCGATCACCGTCGCCTTCTTCTTCGGCCGCTCCGGCATGACCATCCTGTTCGCGCTGATCTCGTTTGCGGCCTTGCGTGAATTCGTGACGCTGACGCACAGCCGCCGCAGCGACCATTGGGTGCTGCTCGGCATGTTCGGCATCATCATCCCGTTCCAGTACTGGCTGGTGTGGACCGCGTGGTACGGCCTCTTCACCATCTTCATCCCGGTCTACTGTTTCCTGCTGATGCCGGCGATCACCGCGCTTCATGGCGACACCGAGCGCTTTCTCGAGCGCGTCTCGGCGCAGCAATGGGCCGTCATGATCTCGGTCTACTGCGTCAGCCACGTGCCGGCGCTGCTGACGCTCGAGGTGCCCGGTTTCGAGGGCCGCAATTTGTTGCTGATCGCATTCCTGATCATCACCGTGCAAGGCAGCGACGTGCTGCAATACATCTTCGGCAAGCTGTTCGGCAGGCACTTGATGTCGCCGAAGGTTTCGCCGTCGAAGACCTGGGAAGGGCTGGTCGGCGGGCTGGCGACGTCGAGCCTGCTTGGCGCGCTGCTGTCGTTCCTGACACCGTTTTCGCCGCTCCAGGCGGCGGGGGTCGCCTTCATCGCCTGCTTGATGGGGTTCCTCGGCGGACTGGTCGCCTCCGCCATCAAGCGCGATCAGGGGGTGAAGGACTGGGGCCATCTGATCGAGGGCCATGGCGGCATGATGGACCGCGCCGACAGCCTGGTTTTCGCTGCCCCGGTTTTCTTCCACACCGTGCGCTATTTCTGGACGTGACAGCGAACTACAGCCTTATTTTGCAGCCGCAAGCGGCGCTTTCTTGACAGCCAGCGGCGAATGCGGCGCCTGCCAGCGACCTTGAGCGCAACCTGCGGATCCCCACGCTACCCCTTCGAGTCTTGCCGCAGGTCGTGAGAGGTATTTCCCGTGGCTCTGCTTGGACCAACGGGACCGCGGATGAAATAGTTATGGCGCAGCCAGAACGCCTCGGCGGATGGCAAGGGCGACATCGGCGGAGAACGGCGGCACATCAAGCTTCAGCCAGCCGTCCGAATTCGCTTGCCAATCCGCCGTTTGCCTGCCGGCAGTGGTATCCCAGGCGATGACGCGATAGGTGCCGCGAGCCAACCCGGGCAGCTCCAAGGCGACCGGAACCGGCGCAGCGCCGGCGCGAAGCATACCGTTCCCCCCGATCGTGTCGCGGCGAACCAGCCAGACCACTGCCTGGGAATCGTCACCGCAGGCAACAGCCGCGGCGTCGGGACCGGAAACCCGCATCTTGTTGCCGAGATGGGCACGCCGGAACGAAACCCAGTCGATCAGAGGGAGGAAATCGGCCAGCGAACGCTGCGCACGCCGCATGCCGGGGGTGAGCACGTGCGGGGTGCGGTTTGGCCACCGCATGCCGCCACCCGCGCCCCCCGCGGCCAGGTGAGCCCATTGCAAATGGCGGAAATATTCATCATCGAAAGGTTCCGGAAGCGTGATTTTCTTGTCCTTGAATGAGTGGATCGGGCCGTGCTCGGAATCGAGAAAAGGGCGGCCGTCACGGATTTCGCCGAGCGCCTCTCCGACGATCCGCGCCATGCCGAGCGCCGGCGCCACCGTGTCACTGGGGTCATCGATCGTGCCCTCCTCGTAGAGATGGAGGGAGGCGAAGTCGAGGTCTGGGTGGCGGAAGATCGGCCCGGGCAGCGGCATGTGGGGCCGCCAGCGAAGCTCAGGTCCGAACAGCGAGACGGTCTGCGGGTGAGAGCGGCCGTAAAGTGACGTTTCCAGCCGGCGCACAAAATCGCTGAGATCATGGATAAAGGCGCCGAAGCCATCCGCGCTGCCCTGAGCCTGCTCGGGATGGATCTCGTTCCAGAGGTCCCATGCGAAGAAGGCTCCGCTGCCGCTCCATCTGCGAACCACAAATTCCAGCCTTGCCTTGATCGCGCGGCGCGTCTCGACGCAGATCAGGAATCGCGACGGGTGGTCCAGCACGCCTCCGTTATTGCGGTTGTAGGGGTGGTGGCGCCAGTGCAGCCACTGCCAGAACGTATCAAAGGGGGTGAGCAGGATTCTTAAGCCCTGTTTTTCGCAAAGACGAAAGAGGTCGTCCCACAATTGCACCATTGCCGGCACGAAGCGGCCCTGCGGCTTCTCGAAGTAGCGGTGGCGAACCTGGGCATATTCCAGCATCAGCCTGAGGCAGGTGACGCCGCTTTCCTTCAGCCGACGGAGATGATTTTCCACGCCGGCCATATCGGCGCGCCGGAACAGGCCATTGAGTTCGGGCCAGCTTACCGCATCATTGTGCCCGATCGGCGTCCATGCCTCGCCGTCCTCGGTTGCGAAATAGGAACCGGCTAACTTGATCCAAGGCAGGCCGGCAGCCGATCTCGGCGCAGTGTCTTCCACTTCCCCGACCAGCGGTATCGCCAATCTAATATCGTTCAAAGGCATGCCCCGAATTTCGTCCCCGGAGCGGTATAACTGCCGCGGTGGCAAAATGTTTCGCCGGGTTGGCAGGCCAACGGACTGTCATCTATTTGCAGTGCAAGAATGCCCTGCCCTAGTCGCAGGGAAGGAACATCTCCTTCTCCTAAGCGACGGCCTCGAAGGCCTGACGCACCTCCGGTGGGGCTACCCCGTCCCAAACCCATCTATGCAGGAACTGGATCGCTTTCTTCCACTCAGGCCCCTTCTTGGGCAGTCATGAGTTGATAAGGCTCCCTCGACGTGGTTGATCCCCAGGTAATCCAGGTCTCGGTCGATCCTGACGAAGAACCAGCCAGGACGCGATCATGGCGCGTAGTTTGCTGCGCCCTTGCGGCAGAGCCGGCCTAGCGATCACCGTTACGTTATGGACTATCGCTATGGACGATCGCAGGAACGCGAATGAAATAGTCATGACACAGCCACGACGCCTCGGCCCCGCTCGTCCCTGTTAGGCGACTCGTGAAAGGACTTGCTGATCCAGGTCGCCCCTAGCCAGTCCGAAACGCCAGCGATGGTTCGTTGCCTCACGTCTGCTCTGGTAAAACAAGGTCAGTTTCCCGCCCTCGATCATTACCGTCGAATGGCCGTTCTCCCCAGGCTCACCAGGATCCAGCACGGGGCCGACCGACACGTAGGGACCCTGGACGTCGTCGGCGATGGCGAAGAATACGCGCTGACGACTTCCGCGCGGACCCTCGGGAAGGAAGCAGGTGGCGTTGAGAAGCACGCGACCGTCGGGCAGTTCGACCAGTTGGGCGCCCTCGATCCCCCATTCGTAGTCCGGATGCTCGCGCGCATTGTGATGGGGAACGTCGAGATGGTCCAATATCTTGCCGAGACGTTTCCACGGCCCGAACCAGGAATCGGATTGGCTGCGCGCCAGATAGACGTCAGGCTGCGGCACCCTGGTGAATTTAGGCATACCTGAATAGACGATGTAGCGCTTGCCGCCGATGATCGCCGGATGGGGATCATAGATCCCGTCCTCATCGGTGCCCGGCAGGGACAATATCGCCGGTTTCAGCACCACCCAGTTGAAGCCATCATTGGAAACCGCATGTTCACAACGTCCGCCCGACTTCATGAATTCGGTCTGGATAAACATATGGAAGACGCCGCATTCATGAATGACGCCGGGCGCCGCTATGCCCGATCCGGTTACCGGCAAGTCGAGCGCCTCATGCTCAGTCCACGGCCCATAAAGGTCCGGAGCCGTGGCATGTAGTATTTTCCAGCTCTCGGTCGTGACAGTGCCGCTGGAACCGAAGACGTGCCAAATCTCGCCGTCGAACACCGGACAAGGATCCTTCAGATCATCCACGGACTGCGGGTGAAACAACGGAAAGACGTTGGTTTCAAAGTTGAACTTCATTCCTTGCGGCTCTCTCACGGTGGCTGCCCTCTTCGGCCATCTGTGGCGACCAAAACGAATCATGCGCGGCTCATTAACTCTTATACCTGCGCTCATGAATGGTTGTTGAACGATTGAGCGGATTTCAGCCGTTCTGTGGCGATGCGCCACATTTGGCGAGATATGAAGCTGCAAGCGCCTCCGCCTTGGCCGAGGCGACATGTCCGTCGGGTGTTGGCACAGCGCCGCGTCTCTTCGAACAATTGCGCAAGTGGCCGGCTCGGCGGCTACAGCCAATTAAAATCCAGGGAACAACTTACTCAAATGAAAGTTAGATACAAGGATAAAGGATTTATCAGGATCGTGCTTCGATTAACATATGTTAATCTGGAGATTAACAAACTATAATTCAGAGGAATCTTACATGAAAATAGCGGGTGGCAAAAAAAATAAATCAAATATCCCCATAAGATCGTCTATTCTACTTTGCTTTTCTCACCTCAGGTGGGATTTCGTACACCAACGCCCGCAGCATATTCTGACGCACGCCTCAAAACAGCAGCAGCTAATTTACTTTGAGGAGCCGGTCTACGAGGAAATATGCTATCCTTCGATCCGGGTGAACGATCGATCTGCAATGATCACAATCGTAACCCCGGTTCTTCCGGCCGGCATTTCCGCAACAAAGGCGGACGCCATCCAGCGCAGGTTCGTCGACCAGATCCTCACCTCAGCGCCGCATGACCGGCTGACTGTATGGTACTACACGCCGATGGCGCTGCGTTTCAGCGATCATCTCCGCTACGACGTGTGCGTCTACGACTGCATGGATGAACTCTCCGCCTTCAAGAACGCGCCGGCAGAGTTGGCGCAGATGGAAAAGGCGCTGTTCCAGCGCGCTGATGTCGTGTTCACGGGCGGGCAGAGTCTGTACGAGGCCAAACGAAGCCTCCACAAGTCGATTTTTCCCTTCCCCAGCAGCATCGACGTTGCGCATTTCCACAAGGCAAGAGAGCCCGGCGATGACCCTGTAGACCAGGCAGACATACCTCACCCGAGAGTGGGCTTCTTCGGCGTGATCGACGAACGGCTCGACGTTGAAATGATCGCACAGGCGGCTGCGGCAATGCCCGAAGTGCATTTCGTCATGCTCGGCCCGGTGGTCAAGATCGACCCGCTAAGCTTGCCGCGCGCAAGTAACTTACATTGGCTGGGTGCCAAGCCCTACGCCGACCTGCCTCGCTATCTCAGGCAC
>NZ_RZSX01000204.1:0-8309 GCF_004023105.1 Mesorhizobium sp. M5C.F.Ca.IN.020.32.2.1
TCGCACAGCTTTCTGCGTCTGCCTTCCGGCGAAAACAGGCGTATCCCGCTGCCGGACGACGTCACCGACACGATGCTGTTCAAGGATCAGCTCGTCTTCGGGGTGCGCAGCCCATGGTCGGCGCCGGGCGGCACGCGATGCCGACCCGACGGCCTCTATTCGCTGGACTTCGCCCGCTGGATGGAGACCAATGCGCTCGGACCCGTCGATACCGTCCTCGAGCAGGCGGATCGTGTCTCGATCGCCGGGATCGCCCGCACGCAGGACCGGCTGTTCATCAACCTGATGGACAATGTGCGCGGCAAGGTCGTCGCCTGCCAACGCGGCGACAGCGGCTGGTCGCTGCAGCCGGTGGCGCTGCCCGAAAACGGCAATGTCCGCATCAGCCACGCCGAGCGTTTCGGCTCCAGCGTCTCCTTCTCCTTCACCGACTTCCTGACGCCGAGCTCGATCATCTGGTCGGACGACAATGCTGCCACGCTGGCAACGGTGAAATCGCAGCCGGCGCGCTTCGACGCGTCGTCCCTGGTCTCGGAACAGTTCGAGGCGCGCTCGAAAGACGGCACCATGATTCCTTACTTCGTCGTCAGGCGACGTGATCAGAATGGGCCGGTGCCGACGCTGCTTTACGGCTATGGCGGCTTCGAAGTGCCGCTGTTGCCAGGCTATGCCGGCGTGCGCGGCCGGCTGTGGCTGGAAAAAGGCAATGCCTATGTGCAGGCCAATATCCGCGGCGGCGGCGAGTTCGGCCCGAACTGGCACCAGGCCGCGCTCAAGGCCAATCGCCAGAATGCCTTCGACGATTTTATAGCGGTTGCGCAAGACCTGGTGAAACGCGGCATCGCCACGCCGGCGACGCTCGGCATCCAGGGCGGCTCAAATGGCGGCCTGCTGACCGGCGTTTCGCTGACCCAGCATCCGGAGCTTTTCGGTGCGGTGATCATCGATATGCCGCTGCTCGACATGCTGCGCTATACCGAGCTGCCGCCTGGGGCATCCTGGATGGCCGAGTATGGCGATCCAGCGAAGCCTGAAGAAGCCGAGTGGCTTGCGGCTTATTCGCCTTATCAACATGTCGAGACCGATGCCGCCTATCCGCCGGTGTTGCTGACCACATCGACGGCCGACGACCGCGTCCATCCCGGCCATGCGCGCAAGATGGCCGGGCGGCTGCAGGCTGCCGGCCACACCAAGACACTATTCTTCGAAGAAACCGAAGGTGGCCATGGCGGGCGCGGTGATCGCCGGCCGCAAGCGGCACAGGCGGCGATGAAGTATGTCTTCCTGCAACGGGCGCTGAACGGAACGGCTTGAACTGATCGCATCAGACCGCCTAAGGTGCTGCATGGCTCGGATGAAGACATTTCGCGCATTTGGGATGGCGGTGACGCCGTCGCCGCGCACGCTTCGCGCCGAGCTTTTGCGGCTTTGCGCCCGCATCGGCTATTCGCCGCCCACTTTCCCCTAGCGAATCCGCCCCGGCAACAAATTGCCGGATTGGTTCAAGAGGAAAGATCAGACATGACGTATCAGAATTATTCGCTGAAGCAGCTTCAGCAGATCGATGCTGCGCATCACCTTCATCCGTTCACCGATCACAAGGAGATGCGCGAGGCCGGCTCACGCATCATCACCCACGCCAACGGGCCGTTCATCTACGATTCCGAAGGGACGGAAATCCTCGACGGCATGGCCGGGCTGTGGTGCGTTAATGTCGGTTACGGCCGCGATGAACTGGCCGACGCAGCTTACGCCCAGATGAAGGAACTTCCCTACTACAATTCCTTCTTCAAATGCTCGACCCCGACGCCGGTGCTGCTGGCCAAAAAGCTGGCGGAACTGGCGCCGAAGCACGTCAATCAGGTCATCTACGGCTCGTCCGGCTCGGAGGCCAATGATACGGCACTGCGGCTGGTCCGCCACTATTGGGCGCTGGAAGGCAAGCCGGAGAAGAACTGCATCATCTCGCGCAAGACGGCCTATCACGGCTCGACCATCGCCGGCACCTCGCTGGGCGGCATGGAGCCGATGCACAAACAGCTCAACGGCGCGGTTCCAAACATCGTCCATGTGATGATGCCTTATGCTTATGAGCTGGCTCTGCCCGGCGAAAGCGACCATGATTTCGGCCTGCGCGCGGCCAAGGCCGTCGAGGATGCCATCCTCGAAGCCGGCGCCGACAAGGTCGCCGCCTTTATCGGCGAGCCGGTGATGGGGGCAGGCGGCGTGAAGATACCGCCGATGAGCTATTGGCCGGAAGTGCAGCGCATCTGCCGCAAATACGATATCCTCCTGATGCTGGACGAAGTCATCACCGGCTATGGTCGAACGGGCGAGTGGTTCGCAGCTCAGACCTTCGACATCAAGCCAGATACCATCACCACCGCCAAGGCGCTGACCTCCGGCTATCAGCCGCTGTCGGCGCTCCTGGTCGGTGACCGCATCGCCGCGACGCTGGTCGAGAAGGGCGGCGAGTTCAACCACGGTTACACTTACTCCGGGCACCCTGTGGCCTGCGCCGTGGCACTGAAGAACCTCGAGATCATGGAGCGTGAAGGTCTGGTCGATCGGGTCAAGAACGACACCGGACCCTATTTCGCCAAGGCGCTGCAGGAGCACATTGGCGGTCACGATCTGGTCGGCGAAGTGCGCTCGATCGGGCTGATGGGGGGAATCGAAATCGTTAGGGACAGGGCGACCAAGGAGCGCTTCCTGCCGGCCGGAAGCGCGGCCGTGCTTGTCCGCGACCACGCAATTGCCCAGGGCATGATGCTGCGCGCCACCGGCGATACGATGATCCTGTCTCCGCCGCTGATCTGGACGCGTGAGACGATCGACATGGCCTGCGACCGCATCGCCAAGGCGCTTGATCTGGCGCAAGCGGATTTGCGCGAGCGGTAAGATAGAACGAAGATCTCGCCAGGGCGAGGATCGGTCGTGAGCGCGGCAGGTCTCCTACACCTTGGAGGAGCCGCTCGCCAAGAGCTGCTACGAGGCGATCGCTTCGTCCGTCGCCGCGATTTACCTTGTCCGTCAGGACCTGTGTTTACCTGCCATCGGCCGTAGCGTCGGTGCTGCTACGCTGGGCGTTAGCGCCGTCGCTCTGTTGCTCGGCCCACCCACCCGGACCGGTCGGAAAGCTCGGCTCTCCTTCCGCCTCTAGGCTCTCGTGGAACTCAGTGGCAGGTCTTCCTGGGTATTGGCGGCCGCTCGACAGGTGCCCTTGATGGCCGGGATGGAGGCTTGCGTCATCGTTGCGGGCATGATCCGGCGGTTCGGCATAGGCTGCCGTGGCAAACAGCGATCCGGCGCCGATGAAGAGTGCCAATGCGAGAACGTGCTTCATCGTGCTGTCCTCCAGTATTTGGACTCAAGATGCAGATAGAGCCCATCCAGGCTGTGTAAAGGGCAGCTTGTAATGAAATTGATTAAGGGGGCAGCCCCTGCACATCCCCGGCCGTACAGTATGGCTTGCGCAATTTCGGCAATATCGACGATCCGAGCCTCGAGCCGATGATGCCTTCGGCGGACCGCATCGGCCCTCCGCGCAAGGCGACAGGCTGGTGTTTCGATTTGACTCGCTTAGGCGTCGTTTTCGAACACCAGCCTCTCGCGGGCCGCCCGAGTACAGCGTCACGGGATGTGCGGAGTGCTTTTCATCCGCAGTACGGCTCCAAGAACAGTTGACGTTGGAACTGCCATTCATCTGGGGAATTGTAAAGTTGCCGAGGCTAAGCAGAAATTGCTTATAGACGAACTTGTCAGAGCAATTGAAGCGTCAACCGTAAGCTTTTCAATATCGCCTGTTCAATTTGCGGTTGCGCTTTACATAATAGGTCAAAAAACAACATAGGGAGGCTATCATGATCAGGATTCAGTCAGTTCTATTTTTTATTCTACTACTAGGAGTGGCAGGGTCACCCGCGACAGCGGAGGAGGTCTGGTCGCTTGACGGCTTAAAGGCCCCCGAGAGCGTACTTTTCGACACCAAGCGGAACGTCTTCTACGTTTCCAACATTGTTGGCGAGCCCGCCGGCAAGGATGGGGTCGGATACCTTTCGAAAGTTTCGCCTGACGGAAAGTTGCAGGCAGCCGAATGGGTGACCGGGTTTAATGCGCCCAAGGGATTGGTGATGCAAGGCGATACGCTTTTCGTCACCGACATCGATCGGCTTATGGCCGTCAACGTCGAGAGCGGTCAGATCACCGGAACATGGCCCGCAGAAGGCGCTCAGTTCCTCAATGATCCCGCCGTCGACGAGGCGGGTCGCGTCTTTGTTTCCGACATGCTGGCGAACAGGATTTATGTTCTGGACAATGATGCTCTCACCGTCTGGCTGGAGAGCGAGGATCTCCTGCATCCGAACGGTCTGCGCGTCGAAGATGGTCGCCTCCTCGTCGCCGGCTGGGGGCGCGATATCCAGCCGGATTTTTCGTCCAAGTCACCCGGCCATCTGATCGCGATCGACCTGAACACGAAGGCTATCTCTGACATCGGGTCCGGCGAGCCTGTTGGAAATCTAGATGGTCTAGAACCGGACGGAGCAGGAAATTGGCTTGTTACGGATTGGGTCGCAGGGGCGCTCTTTCGCATTCATCCGGATGGAAAAGTCGAGCAGCTGATGGACCTCAATCAAGGCAGCGCCGATCTGGAATTCCTGGAAGAAAAGAAGCTGGCAATCATCCCGATGATGATGGACGACAAACTGGTCGCAACTCGATTGGGTGGAGCAACTTGAGAAGAGGCTCGCATAGTCCAATTGGCCGTACAGGGTCATGACTTGCACTATCGAAGGGCCGGATCAGCGGCCCTTTCCACATCTGTGCCAGCTCTTGCGTGGTGCCGTTCTGAAACGCAAAAACCGCGCTCCATCGGGAACGCGGCTTTGCCAGATACGCATGGCGCTTCGCCAACAGAACACTTGCGAAACTTACGGGCTCCGGTACGCGAGACCTGATCCGGAGCGCCGGGCGGATGCGATATGCCGCCTCGCACTCCGTTCTACAGGGACATCGTTACCGGGTGGTTATCGATAGTTTAAGCAAATCTAAATTTCCGATGTTTCTCTTTGCCGGGAACGGAAAAGCCCGTCGAGTTCGAGGCTTAAGCGCGTCGCGTCTGAAGGGACGGTCAAGCCCGAGCGCAAGCTCTTGGGCGACATGCATTACGCTGGGGTACCGCGCAGGAAATTTATGATGCCGGAAAAATCGGCACCGGCATGTCCCTGGGCGTTGAACAGCGCATAAAGCTGGGCGGCCTCGGCGCCCAGCGGCGTCACCGCACCGGCGCTTTGCGCGGCTTCCTGCGACAGTTTCAGGTCCTTCAGCATCAGTGCTGCGGCAAATCCCGGCCTGTAGCCATTGTTGGCCGGCGATGTCGGCACCGGACCGGGCACCGGGCAATAGGTGGTCAGCGACCAGCACTGGCCCGACGAGTTCGAGGCGACGTCGAACAGCGCCTGATGCGACAGGCCGAGCTTTTCCGCCAGAACGAAGGCTTCGGCGACGCCGATCATCGAAATGCCGAGGATCATGTTGTTGCAGATCTTTGCCGCCTGTCCGGCGCCGTCATCGCCGCAATGGACGATGCGGCCGGCCATCGGCTTCAGGATGGGTTCGGCCTTGGCGAATGCGTTCTTCGAGCCACCGGCCATGAAGGTCAGCGTGCCGGCTGCGGCGCCGCCGGTGCCGCCGGAAACCGGCGCGTCGATCGACAGCAGCTTATGTTTGGCGGCAGTGGCGTGGGCTTTTCGTGCCGATTCGACGTCGATGGTCGAGGAATCGATGAACAGCGCGCCTTTTTTCGCCTTGGGCGCGATGTCCTCATAGACCGACAGGACATGCCTGCCGGCCGGCAGCATGCTGATGACCACATCGGCCTCTTTCACTGCGGCAACGGCATTGGCCATGACGACGACGCCATGCTCCTTGGCGATGACGAGATTCTCCGGCATCAGGTCGAAGCCGTGCACGGCATATCCAGCCTTGACGAGATTGGCGGCCATCGGGTTGCCCATATTGCCGAGGCCGATGAAGGCGATGGTGGTCATCGTTTTCTCCCGGTTTGCCGTCAGCGGCCGATCAGGGCGCGTGCGATGATGACGCGCATGATCTCGTTGGTGCCTTCGAGAATCTGGTGAACGCGCAAATCGCGGACCAGCTTCTCGATGCCGTAGTCGTGCAAATAGCCGTAGCCGCCATGCAGTTGCAGCGCGTCGTTGGCGACATTGAAGCCGATGTCGGTGACGAAGCGCTTGGCCATCGCCGACCATTTCGAGGCATCGGGAGCTTTGCGGTCGAGCTTCGAGGCGGCGGCGTAGAGGAAAATCCGTGCCGCCTGCAGCTCGGTCTCCATGTCGGCGAGCTTGAACTGCAGCGCCTGGAACTGGTTGATCTTGGAGCCGAAGGCCTTACGCTCCGCGGTGTAGGCCAGTGCCTTGTCGAGCGCCGATTGCGCGCCGCCCAGCGAACAGGCGGCGATGTTGAGCCGACCGCCGTCGAGTCCGGCCATGGCGATGCCGAAGCCGGCGCCTTCGACTGAGAGCAGGTTTTGCGCCGGCACCTTGCAGTCCTCGAAGATGACCTGGCGCGTCGACTGCATGTGCCAGCCCATCTTGTGCTCGTTGGCGCCAAAAGACAGGCCGGACGCATCCTTCGGCACGACGAACGTGGAAATGCCCTTCGGCCCGTCGGCGCCGGTGCGCGCCATGACGATATAGAGGTCGCTGTCACCGGCGCCTGAGATGAACTGCTTGACGCCGTTCAGCACATAGTCGCCGCCGCTTTTCACCGCGCGCGTCTTCAGCGCCGCAGCATCCGATCCCGAGCCTGGCTCGGTCAGGCAATAGCTGGCCAGCCATTCCATCGAAGTCAGCTTCGGCAGGAAGCGTTGGCGCTGCTCGTTACTGCCGAAGCGGTCGATCATCGAGGCCACCATATTGTGGATCGAGATGAAGGAGGAAAAAGCCGGATCGGCGCGCGAAAGCGCCTCGAAGATCAGCACGGCGTCGAGCCGACCGAGCGCCGAGCCGCCGACATCGTCGCTGATATAGATGCCGCCGAGACCGAGCGGGCCTGTCTCGCGGATCACGTCTGCCGGAAAATGCTTGTTGCGGTCCCAGTCGAGCGCGTTCGGCGCGACGCGGTCGGCGGCGAAGGCCTCGGCCATCTCCTGGATGGCGCGCTGGTCCTCGTTGAGTTCGAACTGGCTGGTGCCCGCATCGACAGCGGCGTCCATGGCGTGCTCCCTGATGTTGTCGGCCGGCTGGCCTGTCGTTTTTGGCTTTGCGCGCGGTTCAATCTAGACCAATGATGCCGCCGCGCAAGCTGACCGTCTGCATCCAACCATCTGGGAGCGCCGTGCGCGAATGCGTGTGTGGAGCGAGGCGTGACGACAGATTTCGATGAACTGCTCGAGTGTTTCCATGCCTATCTCGAAAGGTTCGATGATACGCTGGTGCGCGATGCCGTGGCCCGGATCGGCTGGGCCATGCCGGCGCGTCGGCTCGAGCCGCATCCGCTCGCCTGCCTGCGCCAGCTCGACCGTATCGCCGAGCTCGCTCCGGCAAACGCCAAGCCGCTGGCGCGGCTGCTTGCGGAGCGTCGCGGCGAACTGCGCTGGGGGCAGACCTACAGCGAGGCGGATTTCGGCAAGGGTTTCATCGACAATTACGGCTGGCTGGAGGTATTCGGCACGCGCGGCCATTTCGTCAACGACGAGGTCGCGGCCGGGCTGCTGATCCTTGGACCTGATGTCGTCTATCCCGACCATCATCATGTCGCCGAGGAGATCTACATTCCGTTGACCGGCGGCACCGAATGGCGCATGGGCGAAGGTGGTTTTCGCACGCGCGAGGCGGGTGAGGTGATCCACCACGCCTCTGATGTCAGCCACGCCATGCGCACCGGCAAGGAGCCGCTACTGGCGCTCTACATCTGGCGTGGCGGGCCGCTGGCGGCAAAATCCACGATCACCGGAACGACGGTACAGGGCAAGGACTGATGGCCAAGGCGATCATGCTGCAAGGCACGGGCTCCGATGTCGGCAAAACAGTGCTGGTCGCGGGCCTCTGCCGCGCGGCCAGGAAACGCGGGCTGCAGGTGCGGCCGTTCAAACCGCAGAACATGTCGAACAACGCCGCCGTTGCCGATATTCCGGGCGAAAAACTCGGCGGTGAGATCGGCCGCGCCCAATGGCTGCAGGCGATCGCCTGTGGCGTTGCGCCCTCCATCCACATGAACCCGGTGCTGCTTAAGCCGCAGACCGATATCGGTGCGCAGGTAGTGGTGCAGGGCAAGGTGTCAGGGGA
>NZ_RZSX01000205.1:0-8305 GCF_004023105.1 Mesorhizobium sp. M5C.F.Ca.IN.020.32.2.1
GGAACTTCAGTCGTCCAACGAGGAACTGGAGACTTCGAAGGAAGAGTTGCAATCGATCAACGAGGAACTGCAAACCGTCAATGCAGAGCTTAACCTTCGAGTCGACGAGCTCAGCCGCGCCAACAACGACATGGCGAACCTACTGGAAAGCACGCAGATCGCCACCATCTTTCTGGACCGGGATCTTTGCATCAAGAGCTTCACCCCGGCGACACGGGATCTGTTCCGACTGGTCGAGAGCGACGTAGGGCGCCCGCTTGCTCACGTTCGCCCCCGCTTTGCTGCCGACGGCCTCCAGGCTGATATCGAGCAGGTGTTGCAGCGACTCGGCACGATCGAGCGTCAGATACAGAGCGCCGAGAGCGACACACGCTACATCATGCGCGTGCTGCCTTATCGGAGGATCGACAACGTCATCGCCGGGGTCGTGGTCACCTTTGTCGATGTCACCAGGATCGCTCGCGCCGAGGAAAGAATCGGCTCGCTGACGCACGATTTGCGCAACCGCATCGAAAGCCTGGAAACGCTACTGGATCTCGTCCCTGTCGGCATCGTCATCGCCGGGGTTGGCGACAGCCAGGAATTTCGGGCCAATCGGCGCGCCGCTGAACTGGCCGGCGAACCCCTGAGCGGTGCCAAGTTGACGTCCATGCCGACCGCGCTCGACGTGGTCAGGGAAGGAAAGGCCTTGGATGCCGTGGATCAGCCGCTGGCGATGGCGATACGAACGGGCGAGGCGGTGCCACAATACGAAGCGCGCATCGAGAAACCGGGCAGCACCGGCGTCGATGTCATGGTTTCCGCGACGCCGCTGTTCGACGAATCAGGAAAAGTTCGCGGGGCGATCAGCACCCTGGTCGACATATCGCGCCACAAGGAGGCCGAGCGCAGTCAGGAAAGATTGCTGCACGAGTTGCAACATCGCGTGAAGAACATTTTGTCGACGATTACGGCCCTGACCTCCCGTATGATTCGTTCCTCGCATTCCATGGCGGATTTCTCGACTGCCTTTCAGGAGCGCCTTCAGGGAATGGCGCGCACCCATGAATTGCTCTCGCAGCACAACTGGGAACGCGCGGGTCTTAAGGAGTTGTTGCGGATGACACTTGCTCCGTATGAAGCCAGGGACCGGCAGAATGTGGTCTTGGAAGGCGGTCCAGTCCAATTGAATGCAAGCGCCGCGGCGACCTTAGGGATGGTGTTTTTCGAACTTGCGAGCAATGCCGCTAAATACGGAGCGCTGGAAACCGAGAACGGGCGCGTGGAAGTCAAATGGCGCATCGGAGAGCCCGGCGGTTCCCTGTCGATCGTCTGGAAGGAAATCGACGGGCCGGTCGTAGAGGAGCCGTTGAAGAAGAGTTTCGGAACCACTTTCATTCAGCAGAGTTTGAATTACGAATTGGGAGGAAGCGTGGACTTGAAGTTCAAGGAGTCGGGCTTGGAGTGCTCCTTGCAAATCCCCCTCTCCCTCGCAGGCGCGACGGATGTTCCGGTAAAGGATGAATGAGCAATCTCCTCTGTCTGGCCTGCATGTCCTGGTCGTTGAGGATACTTTTCTGATCGCGCTGGATCTATCTGATCAGTTGGCCGACGCGGGCTGTGAGGTGATCGGCCCCGCTTCATCGGTGAAGCAGGCGCTGGAACAGATCGACGGCGTTTCACTCGACGGAGCGGTGCTCGATATCAACCTCGCTGGCGAGCGGAGTTTCCCGATTGCTGAGTTGCTCGCTTCACGTGGCGTTCCCTTTCTATTCTTGTCTGGCTATGACAGCGCGACAATCGTTCCAGATGAATTTGCGCAAGCTCCTCGTCTATCGAAACCAGTTGATCCTAAGGCGCTGACAAGCGCCGTTGCGCATTTTCGGAATAGGTAAACCGATCCATAGAGCATCTTTCGCTCGTCCCCCCGAAAGGCGCATTCGGCGACGTAGGCCTCGATAATCCTGCATCAGCAATAGGATCGACCCGGCCTAAGAAGCTATATTACGTTTTACGTCCGGTTTCGTTAACGTCCCGCCCGATAGCCGACCGTCACCTGTCGGCCTCTCGCCACTGCTTCGCGGTTCTCTTCCGTCAAAACGGCCAAAGGAGAACCAAAAAAAAAAATGGGTATTTCACAATACGATCCAGGAGCTCTAGGACGCCCTGCTTGGAACGCTGGTCGGAAGGTCGGCGTCAAGAAGCCGCTGAAACAACGGCAGATATGGGCGATCCGCTTTTTCCTCGACAGAGAAGGGCGCATGAGAGATCGGGCGCTGTTCGATCTGGCAATCGACAGCAAGCTGCGCGGCTGCGATTTGGTGAAGATCAGGATCGGGACGCTGGTCACTGGCCCGGAAATCCGAACGCGGGCCATGGTCGTTCAACAGAAGACCAGACGACCCGTGCACTTCGAGATTACATCCGATGCACGAGCAAATTTGCTTGCCTGGCTTAAGCGTCGGGGTGGATCAGTCGACGACTATGCCTTCCCGAGCCGAATTGAGAACTCCGGCCACCTGAGCACGCGCCAGTATGCTCGCCTCGTCGATGAATGGGTGACAGCGATTGGGCTCCGGCGGGAGGACTATGGCACCCACTCGCTCCGGCGCACTAAGGCCGCGATCATCTACAAGGCGACCGGGAACCTCCGTGCAATTCAGATCCTGTTGGGTCACACCAAGATCGAGAACACGGTCAGGTATCTTGGCGTAGACATCGAGGATGCGTTGGAGCTGGCAGAAAGACCGAGATTTGAACAGGTGCGGCTCCGCACTTCGGGGCCGCACGACATCTAAACCACTCTCCAGAGCAAGGTCCAATGAAGCCGAGATGCGCCTCCTATCCGACGCTGTTTTTGCTGCTTGTTTTCGTCGATAGCTGACCTCGTGACTAAGGGTGCGCCGAGATTGCGGCCTCGACGGTGCAGGATCGTGATTTTAGGTAGCAGATCGTTATAGTTATTTAATATTCTTCATGAATTCGTGCATAAGATCTACATAGCCATCGATGTCCTCTTTGCCATGCGCAAAGGATGCCTGTGGTCCGGCGCTGACGATGCAATCCCAGTACCCCCGGTTCGCCATGAAGACGCGGCGGGCGTCGAGCATGTCGAAGTCCATGGACAGACGCGCTTCGGCATAATTGCGCGGCAGCTCGGGCGTCAGGCACAGGCCCGAACGCGGCCCGATCCGGAACGCGCGGCATGGCAGGTCTAGATCCCGGCAGATGGCGTCGATACCGTCGGCCATGCGCGATCCGAGTGCGGAAATCCGGTTGAAGGCGTCTTCGGTCAGCACATGTTCCAGCACGGCGCGCGCGCAGGCCATCGACAGGGCATTGCCATAAAGCGTGCCGCCAAGGCCGATGCCGGGCGTACGGTGCAGGATGTCGAGGTGCTTCTCGACATGATCGCCTATCGTGTCGGTCATGCCATAGGCGGCAAAGGCCAGCCCCGATCCGAGCCCCTTGCCGAGCGTGATGAAGTCGGACTGGAGATTCCAGAGCCGCGTCAGGCCGCCATAGGCGAACGAAAAGGTGTGCGATTCATCGATGCACAGCATCGTGCCGGTTTCGGCGGTAATCCGGCGCAGGCCCTCCAGATAACCCGGATCGGGCAGCACAAGGCTGCAATTGGTCAGCGCCGGTTCGGTAAGGACCAGCGCGACTTCGCGCGATTCCAGCGCCGCCGCCACGGCATCGAGATCGTTGAAGGGCAGGATGATGGTATCTTCAGACCGGCGGCCTGACAGGCCCTGATATTCGGGAACGACCCGTTCGCCGTCGAACTTGACCAGCGTTTCCTCGATATGGCCGTGGTACTTGCCTTCGAAGACGATCAGCTTGCGCCGGTCAGTGATGTGCCGGGCGATGCGCATGACTTCAGTGTTGGCGCCCGATGCCGCCAGCGTGAACTGCCAGAAGGGTAGCCCCATCAGTCGCCCGAGCGAATGTGCCGCCACCACGGCATCCTCGGTGGGCAGCAGATAATGGGCACCGTTACGGAACTGGCGCACCATCGGCTCTTCCACCGCCGGGATGCCGTAGCCAAGCGTGGCCGAAAGATCCGCCACGTTCATGTCGACATAGGCATTCCCGTCCACATCGAAAAATCGCGCGCCTTCGCCGCCCGCAACATAGAGCTGGGGATGCATGTAATAGCCGGCCATCCAGGACATCGGCGTTCCAGCCGGCATCACGTTGCGCGCGCGGTCGAGTAATGCCTTCGACCTCCCGGTGCGCGCCGCGAAGCGCTCCAGTTCACGCTGGTTCAACTCTGCGACGCGCGTCCGGTCCGCCCTATAGGCTGCTCCAGGCGCAAGAGTGGTCGACAATTCTATCCTCCTGTCAAATTCCTTGCGTCGTGCGCCGACAGAGCCGGTGGGCACCGCCAGAACCGGGTACCGGCTCACCAACGCGATAGTGCCGTTCCAACACTAGTCGAGAAAGATCTGCTTTGGCAGGTCGCGTGGAATGTCCGCTCCGGTCAATTGTGTGCCGGAAACTGACCGACAGGTCCCGGCCCGCTCAAGACGTTCGACGCGTCGTCACCAAGCGTCTCCAATTGGCGCTACCTGCTCGTTTCCGATCGACGAGACGAATGAATTCCACCCATCCCGGCGAGATACTAGAGCGTCCGTCCGGCGCGAATCTTGGCGCATGCGATCGCAAGTTGAGCTTCGACCTTGGCATTTTCCTTTTGCGTCATGTTGTCAGCGGCGATCAGCCGGCGTAGCGAGCGCATGATCTCCCCGCGTGTCCATCCGGCCTCCAGCATGCAATCGACGATCGCCTGAAAGCCTGGCTCCATGGCTTCCTGGCAGTCGATCTCGCGGTCGGGGTATCCGCCCGCTCGCCTTGGCTCTCTGATCACCCACGCCTCCTCATAAAAATCGCTCGCCGTCGGCGCGGTGCTCGAAACAGAACCAGTGCGAGGGCTGCCGCGGCTTGGCAAATCCCCATCCTGCAATCTTCCCACAGCCCGGATGCTCGCAGGAATGGTGCTGGACGCCTGGCGCGGTGCCCTGCTCCGGTCTGGGAAGCCGAATTTCATCGCTCAAGGTCAGCACCTTCACAGTCGATTTGATGTAAGGTTCCACAGCCCGTCTTGACGTTCAAGGAAAATGTTCCTTTTCTGTTCTCATGGCGCACGATCCGATCGACACGCTGGGCAAGGCGACCCGGCACAACATGCTCGTCAAAGCCGAATGCAGCTGCGGCAACGTGCGCTACTGCCGATCGGCGGACCTGATGATGGTCTACGGCGGTGGTGCCGATCCCTTGAAGCTCAAATTCGACTGCAGCCGGTGCAAACCCGAGATCAAGATCACGCTGCTCGAAGTGCATCCCGAGCACCTTCCCAAGCGATTGATGATCCACAAGCCGATGAAGGTCGGCGGCAAAATCGAGTGGTTTGTCGAGCGTTTCCGAGGATGAGCGAACGACTAAGGTACGTTTCGCCTATCAGCGCGGCTGGCAAGTCGTGGATGGCAGCGCGGTCGTGCGGACCTTCGAAAAGAAGGAGGACGTTCCAGTTCTTGGTGGACCGTGGCGCCCGCGTCCGGTTGGAATGGAGCAGGACCGTCATCGGCGGGAAAGCACCGCCCTATGACTTCGCGGCTAGTTTTATGCAGGATACAGTCGGCCGCATCCTGAAGACGCTCCACGGCAAAGAAGCCGGGACATGGTTCTGGACATGTTATGAAGGTGGCGCGAACGGGAAGGTGCCCACGAAGGACGAAGGGTCTTCGGCGTCGAGCGCGCCTATACCCGCCGGGTCGTCAAGGCTGACTGGCGGTAGGCCGCTGCACATAGCGCCGCAGCTTCCAATCGAAAACCACGCCGGCCGGGGCTTCAAACCCTCGCGCCGGCTTTTTTGTGCCTTCATGCCGGGCCTGCTGGCGCTTGGCCTTCCTGATCCTCGGCAAGTCCTGGGTGTGGGTCTTCACCTCGCCGCACTTGAAATGAGCCGGCGCGCAATTGGCGTTCAGGTCCGGGCCTAGCAAGGCGAGGGCGCGCTTGTGTTCGATAATCCAGCGGTCTTCGTGACGGTGGATCGGCTCGCCGCACAGGCAGCACGGCGCGATGTTGTGGCCGGTACACCGCTCCGTGAAGATGGCCTGCCGTCGCTTGGCCGAGAGCGCGCGCCCCCATTGGGACAGCGTTTGCAGCTGCTGCGAAGAAGTAGCCCTAGGGCGCAAAGCCACAGCTGCAGAACACCAGACATGGGACGATGCCAGCAACGGCGAATATTCCGCGCTCTGGAACGTGTGCCGGTTCCCCGCCAGCTCTCATGCCGACCTCGCCGCAAAGGGCCGTTATCTCAAGCGGTTCCACAACGATTCCTTAAGCCAGCTTTTGGAAGAACACGTCGACGCGCTCTTGCTGTCCATGGTGCGGGTAGGGAAAGGTGGTGCAGTATGAATCCGCTAACTGCCGCACCGACCGTCGAATCGTTTTGCGTCTCTGACACGTTCGTCACTGGCGCCGGCCCGCTCCAGTTCATGGGCGACAATCTCCGCCTGACGCTGCATGTATTGCAGCGGTCGACCTATGACGGCGGCACAGAAAATGCCCTGGTGTCAAAGATTGTTGGAAGTCGCACCGACATGCCGAAAATCGCGGCCGCCATTCTCAGTGCTTGCAACTCTCGGTCAACACCAAGCGACAGAGTGGTGGAAAACTTCATGGAGTTTCTTGAAGGGCCTACGGGACGGCACTGAAAACCGGCACCTAGACGGAACTGCTAAGCCCGCTGCCTTACGGTGGCGGGCTGGTTTCGTCACGCGTCCAGTACTTTGAGCGACGTGAACGGGTACGTGTGGCCGGATACCTTCGGCACCTTCTCTTCTGAAAACCATTCGCAGTATGCTTCATTTTCATCGACCCATGCCACTGTCATACGGGGCCCGCCCGACTTAAGTTGGACCACACTCCCAGCTTTTATCTCGTTTGCCATGTTCCCTCCAATGTCGCAGCGCTTGTCGAGTCGACCTGCGGATAGTCGCAGGAAAGGAATGGCACCGCAATTGGCACCGGACGGGCAAGGACAAGACCAAACGGACTGTGACGGGGTAGCAGTCCGGCAAGCGGGATGCCTTCAAAACCGGGCTTCTCGTCATCAAGCGGGACGTGTCGGGACGGATTAGCGCGGATTTTAAGTCCCTTGCGTCTACCAATTCCGCCACGTCCGCGCCCTTTTCGTTTCAACTACTTAGGCGATTTCGTCAATCGGCGTTGTGCAGTCCGAAAATTGTGTTGTGGAAAACTGCGTTCCCCTTTCCATTCGCCGGAGCCCGTTTTTGCCATATTTTCTGGTCCATGCTCGCAGCGTCCAACCTCTTTCTCGACATGCTTGGTATGGTGCTTCGCCCAAGCGCGTAGAGCGGCCCCCAGCGCGTCGGCGCCTCGTCCCGGCGTCATTGCCCACGCGCCGAATGGCGGCGGCATAGGTGACGCGCAGCCCGTGCAGTGTGCAGCCTTAATCTCCAATTGGGATTAGCTACGCGGGGTTCCAATGGGGGAGGGCTGCATGGTTCGGATGATCGGTTGATTGCTGATCTCCGCATTCGCTGCCAGCCATTTTTGAACGAACTCGACCTCGGCATTGTTGATGGTTCCATCCGCGGCCAAGCCGCGTGCGAGCCCTCATCGCGTTTGTGGAAGCTTAGGTGCTCAAAGCACTACCGCACGTGCGTCAGTCTTGCTTCCGCTTCCACAAATCCGAAGTCGATGCGTATGCGAACGATGCTGACCAAGTGATCAGGACGAGTCCGTTGAGACCTTCCAAGGCAGCAACGATCCGCATCGGCCCAGTGGCATAGACTTCGCCAAAGCCGATGGTCGTGTAACAGGTGATCGAGAAATAGAAGAAATCCGCTGCGCTCCCGGAAAACAAGCCTGCGAGAGCTCCAAGGTCTCGATGCTGGTGCATCCAGGCATAGGCGACCGCGAAAAGACAGATCCCCACCACGTGAGCAATGATCGCTGCGATGACCAAGAGCAGCAGATCAACCCGCATCGGAAGTGAAAAACGACGCCTCATCGCTCCGGCGATATTCAGCACCTCATAGTGCATCAGAACCGTTACCAGTGCGAGACCTGCAGATATGGCGAACGCGATGACCAATTGCGGTACCTTCAAGTAGGCTTCAGATGCTCAACGCCTATCACCGCGCGAGCGGTTCGAACAGCTTGTCGCGACGTACGAGCCCGATGCTGCCCGCCGCCTTCATCGAGGCTATCGACGACATCCGCTCCAACATTGTCCTGCGGCGCCTTGTGGGAGCGTCTGGAGCGCCGTGAGATCAACGGTGCCATCCATGAG
>NZ_RZSX01000206.1:0-8298 GCF_004023105.1 Mesorhizobium sp. M5C.F.Ca.IN.020.32.2.1
ATCCCCTGGCGGCGAGCTCGGCGATACCGCTGCCGGCCAGCGCCTGCCCGAGCGCGATTTCCGGCAGGTCGATCTGCTTGATGTCGAGCGACACCGGCAGCGTGGTGGCGCCACCCTGGCTCGGCTGCGTGCCGGCCACCGGCAGCCGCGCCAGCTCGATGCGATCGGCGGCGACGCGGCCGGCGTTGAAGTTCTTCGACAGCAGCGCCAGCGGCGACCAGTCGACGGCCACCTTGCGCGCCATCAGCCAGGCGCCCTGGCGATCCTCCAGCACCACATGATCGACAGTCAGCGCACCGGACCAGATGCCGTCGATGCCGCTGACCCTGACCTTCCGGTCATCGGTCGACGCCACGGTCGAGATGATGCCGGCGAGGTTGGCGCGGCCGCGCTCGGTCTTGGTCAGCACGACGAGCGCACCGATCACCGCCGCCACTAGGATGAGCAGCGTGTAAAGGACAATGCGAAGGATGCTCTTGAACATTGTCATCAGAACGCCTGGCCGATGCCGGCATAGATGCCGAAATGCGGGTCATCGGGACCCCGGTTGAGCGGCACCGCCGCATCGATGCGCAGCGGTCCGAACGGCGTAATATAGCGCAGGCCGACGCCGGTGCCGACCTTCATGCCAGAAAAATCCGGGAATTGATTGGTCGAGACGGTGCCGACATCGACGAACGGCACGACGCCGATCGTGTCGGTGATGGCGATGCGCATTTCGACCGAGGTCTCGAAGAAGGATAACCCGCCGATCGGCTCTCCGTCGATATCCTTGGGACCGATGCCCTGATAGGCATAGCCGCGCACCGAGCCGCCGCCGCCGGAATAGAAGCGTCGGTCGGCCGGAACATCCTGAAGGCCGGCACCGATGATCGAGCCGATGGCGACACGTTCGGCCAAGACGAACTTCGAGGCCGCGTCGAGCGACTGATAGGCCGATCCTTCGCCCCTCAACTTGACGAAGGCCGCACCGTTCAAAATGTCGTAGCTCGGCTCGGCATAGGCCAGCGCCCTGAATCCCGTCGTCGGATTGAGCCGGCTGTCCCGGTTGTCGAAGACATATCGCAGCGGAATGCTGGCTATCAGATAGGTGTGCTTGCCGAAGGAATCGGTGATCTTCGAATAGTCGAGCGCGACTTCCGCGGAAACCGTCTGCTGCCTGTCGAGTTCATAAGACAGGCCGGTGTTGCCCTTGACCGAGAAATGGTCATAGGCGTCGGGATGCTCTAATACGGTGTTGGCGCCGGCGAAGAATTTCGACGCCGGCCCGACCACGCCCGGTTTTTCGAACATGATGCCGGCATTGTAGTTGAGCTCGGTCAGCTCATTGCTGCCGATACCGCTGATTGCGCCCTCGATGCGCAGCTTTTCGGCACGGCCGAACAGGTTGCGGTGGCCCCAATAGCCTTCAAGGCCGAGCCCCTCGGTGTTGGAGAAGGTGCCGCCAAGGCCGAAATAGCGCGGCTTGCGCTCGCTCACTTCGACGCCGATCGGGATGTTGCCGTCGGCGTCGAGACTGTCGGCCTCCTTCAGCGTCACGCTGTTGAAGACTTCCAGCCCGAGCAGGCGGTCGCGCGCCTCGTCAATCTCTTCCGGCGAATATTGGCGGCCGCGCTTCAGGCCTGTCATATATTCGGTGAAATCGCGGTCGACCTTTTCGGTGCCCTCGACCGTGGTGTCGCCGTAGCCGGCAACCGGCCCGGCCGCCACAGTCAGCGTCACGTCGAGCGTCGAGGTGGCGTGGTCGGCAATGATCTCGCGCTCCGTCACCTTGGCCAGCGGCCTGCCTTCCTCTTTGAGCGCCCGCACGATCGACGCCTCGGCCTTGAGCACGGCACCGGAACCGGCATCGCCGCCGGCGATCAGGCCGAAATCGGCCCCCGCCAGCCCCGCGGCATCGCCCGCCAGCCTGATGTCGCCAAGCGTGAATTTCGGCCCGGTCGCAATGTTGATCACCACCGGAATCGGCTGCGGACCCGAAAATTCGGCGTCGGGCGGCAAATCGTCGAGCGGCTTGCCTTCGATGGTGATGGTGACGACGCCCTCGTAACGGGCGTCCGCATAAAGTGCGGCGACAAGCTGATCGCGGTCGCCACGCGCCTTGGCCAGCAGGCCGAGCGAACCAGAGACTGGACGTTCTTCGTCGTCCTTCAGCGCCGAGGCGTTTTCGAGCTTCTCGGCGAGATCCTCGTCGGCGTCGGGCGCCTCGATGGTCACCGCATAGCGCAACGGATCGACGATGTCGGCATCTTCATCCTCCGACGATCCCCACAGCTTGATGCCGAAGATCTCGAAAGCGGCCGCATTTCCGCTCGCGGCAACCAGTGCAGTCGAACATAGCAAGGAGAAAAGCAAAGCGAGCGAAAACACGCGCCGTGGCGCGGTTCCTCCCGACATCTGCTTTTCATACGCCGACATTACAACTCTACCCTAGCGTCCAAAGCTAAAATTGGAATGAAGTTCTGAATTGCTCGTAAAGGGGCCACAATCCAATTGTCTGAAATGGACAGGGCTTGGAATTCACACCTTCTGCGTCACCGCAAGAATGCGTGATCCCTGTCCTATGGAGGTACTACCGGTCATCGGCCGGAAAGGAAACCGTTGGCAGGCGGATCCTGCCGCGTCCTCGTGTTGACAAGGCTGACTGAAGCTTGAACATGTCCGGACGTAACGTAAAGCAGTGTCTGGAGGGGTTTATGGCAATGCGCGCGGCTCGTGGTCTGTCGATTCTTTTCCTTCTCTTTTTCACCTGGAGCGGTGTCGCGCAAGCGGCCGAAGCGCGCCGGGTGGTGACGTCAGACAATTCCGATTATTTCGGCTTCGATCTCAGATCCGACCAGAATGTCAGCCTCGACCAGTGCAAGACGACATGCCTGGGCGATCCGGCCTGCCGCGCCTTCACCTACAACCCCAAAGCCAAATGGTGTTTTCTCAAATCCGACTACAACTCGCTGAAACCCTTCAAGGGCGCCGTCGCCGGCAAGGTCGTTAACATCGATGGCGACCTCGATATCGGCGCGCCGCCGGATCTCGCCTTCTTCCCCACCTGGATGGCCGACCAGGCCCAGCAATACCGCAACAGGCTCACAGGCCCGGCCTACACCAAGCCCACCGAAGGGCTGACGGCACTGAGGGAGGCGGCCGAACAGGCGTCGCTGACCGGCGACCACCGCTCGGCCATGCAGAAATACGAGGCTTTGGTTTCGGTATTGCCCGATGATGGCCAGCTCTGGTTCGAACTGGCGCAGGAAACGCTCGCCGTGCAGCCGACCGCCAACAGCGCGGAGGCGTCTACCCTGCCTGCGAACGCCACCTCCGCCGGCTTCAACGCCTACAAATTGCTGCGCACCACCAAGACGCGCGCCGACGTGCTGGCGCTGCTTGGCGCCGCGCTCAATCGCCGCGACCTCGCCCGGCCCGCCCTGCAGGCTTACGAAGCGAGCCTCGCGCTGGTCAATTCTCCGGCGGTCAAGGCCGATTATGAAGACTTGAAAGCGCGCAAGGGCTTTCGCGTGATCGATCACACGGTCGAAGCCGACACCAGTGCGCCGCGCATCTGCGCGCAGTTTTCCGAGGATCTGGTCAAGACCGGCGTCGACTATTCGCAATTCGTCACCGTCGACAACGCCGCTCCCAAGGGCGTCGAGGCCAAGGACAAGCAGATCTGCGTCGAAGGGCTCGAGCACGGCCAGCACTACAACGTGACCTTCCGCCCCGGCCTGCCGGCCGCCATCGGCGAGGTGATCACCGCACCGGTGGTGCTGTCCATCTATGTGCAGGACCGCGCGCCGTCCGCCCGTTTCACCGGCGACAGCTTCGTGCTGCCTGCCGGCGCGCGCCGCGGTATTCCGGTCGTCACCGTCAACATGAACGCCGCCGAAATGAAGCTCTATCGCATCGGCGACCGCTCGCTGACCCAGCTTCTGTCCGGCTACCAGTTCCTGCGCCAGCTTGACGGCTATGACATCTCCAACATTTCCGATCAGATGGGCGAGCCGGTCTGGCAAGGCCAGCTCGACATCGCCAACGACCTGAACAAGGAAGTCACCACCTCCTTCCCGGTCGACGAAGCACTGCCGCAGCGCAAGCCCGGCGTCTATGTGCTGACCGCGCAACCGGTCGACGAGAATGACAACGACTATGATTCGCGCGCTACGCAATGGTTCGTCGTCTCCGATATCGGCCTGTCGACCTATACCGGACAGGATGGGCTGAACGTCTTTGCCCGTTCGCTCGGAACCGCCAAGCCGATATCAGGTGCTGAACTGACGCTGCTCGCCAGGAACAACGAAATCCTCGGCACCGCAACCACGGACGCGGAAGGCCGCGCCGTCTTCAACCCCGGACTGACGCGCGGCGACGGCGGCATGGTCCCGGCGGTGCTGATAGCCAAGCAAGGTGACAGCGACTTCGTCTTCCTCGACATGGGCCGCGCCGGCTTCGATCTTTCCGATCGTGGCGTCACCGGGCGTCCGGCGCCGGGCGCACTCGACGTCTATGCCTGGACCGAACGCGGCATCTACCGCGCCGGCGAGGACGTCCACGTCGCGGCGCTTGCCCGCGACGGCGCCGCCAAGGCGGTCGAGAACCTGCCGCTGACCTTCATCTTCACCCGTCCCGACGGCGTCGAGAACCGCCGCATCGTCAGCGACGGCGCATCGGCCGGCGGCCACGCCGTCGACCTGCCGCTCGAACCCAACGCCATGCGCGGCACCTGGACGGTGGCGATCCACACAGACCCCAAGCAGGCGGCGGTCGCCAGCCAGATGTTCCTGGTCGAGGATTTCGTGCCGGATCGCATCGAGTTGGACCTGTCCTCCGACAAGCAGGAGATCGCGCAGGGCGAAACTGCCAACGTCACCGTCGACGGCCGCTTCCTTTATGGCGCGCCGGCCGCCGGGCTGGCGCTCGAAGGCGAACTGACGCTGTCGACCACCCGTGACTGGGACCGCTTCAAGGGCTATTCCTTCGGCCTCGCCGACGAGCAGTCGGCGGAACCGTCAGTCACGCCGTTCACGGATCTGCCGGTGGTCGGTGAGGACGGCAAGGCGACCTTCCCGGTTTCCGTCGGCCAGTTGCCCTCGACCACCAAGCTCGTCGATGCCAAGGTTGCGGTCAGGATGCGCGAGACCGGCGGCCGCGCCGTCGAGCGCTCGCTCAACATCGGCATCCGGCCGCAGGGCCACATGATCGGCATCCGCCCGGATTTCGATGGTGACGAGGTGCCGCAAGGCGGCACGGCGAAGTTCAGCCTGATTGCGGTCGACCCCGACGGCAGGCGCGAGGCGCTGCAGGGCGCGCAATGGTCGCTGGTCAAGGTCGAACGCAATTATCAATGGTACCGCTCAAGCAATTCCTGGAACTATGAGCCGGTCACCTTCACCAAGTCGGTGGCCAACGGCCAGGTCGACCTGACCGCCGACGGCGAGGCCACCGTCTCGCTGCCGGTCGACTGGGGCCGCTATCGGCTCGAGATCGAGACATCGGACCCGGAAGGCCCGGCGACCAGCTACGAATTCGACGCCGGCTGGTATGTTAGCTCCACCACCACCGAAACGCCTGACGGCCTCGAAATCGCCCTCGACAAGGACAACTACGCGGCGGGCGAAGTGGCCAAACTCAAAGTGTCGCCGCATTTTGCCGGCGAGCTGCTCCTCACCATCGGCGCCGACAAACTCTTGAAAACCGTCACCGCCAGCGTGCCGGCAGATGGCAGCACCATCGACATCCCGGTCGGCGACGACTGGGGCGCCGGCGCCTATGTCACGGCAACGCTGTTCAGGCCGGGCGATGCGCAGGAAACGCGCATGCCGGCGCGCGCCATCGGCGTCAAATGGCTGAAGGTCGATCCGGGCTCCAAGAAGCTCGCCGTCACCCTGACGCCCCCGGACAAGACCATGCCGCGCCAGCAGCTGTCGATCCCGGTCTCCGTGGCCGGTGTGCAGCCGGGTGCCAACGCCTATGTCATGGTCGCGGCCGTCGATGTCGGCATCCTCAACCTGACCAATTACAAGGTGCCGGATCCTGAGACCTGGTTCTTCGGCCAGCGCATGCTCGGCCTTGAGGTACGCGACCTCTACGGCCGTCTGATCGACGGCTCGCTGGGCACATCAGGCAAGCTGCGCACCGGCGGCGACGGCGCCAACATACAATCGCAAGGCAGCCCGCCGACCGAAAAGCTGGTCGCTTTCTTCTCCGGTCCGGTGCCGCTCGACGCCGACGGCAAGGCGCGGATCGACTTCGACATCCCGCAATTCAACGGCACCGTGCGCGTCATGGCCGTCGCCTGGACTAAGGACGGGGTCGGCCATGCCCAGTCCGACGTGATCGTGCGCGATCCGGTGGTGATCACCGCCGGCCTGCCGCGCTTCCTGGCGCCTGAAGATTCGGCCGTCATGCGGCTCGACGTCACCGACGCCGACGGCCCGGAGGGCGACTATGCACTGTCGATAAACACCACCGCCAATCTTTCGAGCGGCAGTGCCGCCCTGCCCGAAAAGCTGACGCTCGCCAAGGGTAAGCGGCAGACGTTAACCGTGCCGCTGATCGCTGAAACGCCGGGCAACGGCTCGATCACCATCAAGCTCGCCCATGCCGACGGCACCGCTGTCGAGCAGACGCTGTATGTTCCGGTGCGCCCGGCGCAATTGCCGGTGACCACCCGCATGGTGGTCGACCTCAAGGGCAATGGCGGGTCGCTGCGCGTCGACAAGGAGCTCCTGGCGGCAAGCGTGCTCGACGGCGCTTCGGTTAGCGTCGGCGTTTCGCAGGCGGCGGCCTTCGACGTGCCGTCGCTCCTGATGACGCTCGACCGCTACCCCTATGGCTGCGCCGAGCAGACCACCAGCCGCGCCATGCCGCTTCTCTATGTCAACGAAATGGCCTCGGGCGTCGGTATGGCCAGCGACGCCGACCTGCGCGGCCGCATCCAGGACGCCATCTACAAGGTGCTGAGCTACCAAGCTTCGGCCGGCAGCTTCGGCCTGTGGGGCCCGGGCTCCGGCGACCTGTGGCTCGACGCCTATGTCACCGACTTCCTGACCCGGGCGCGCGAGCAGAAATACGACGTGCCGACCCAGGCGATGAACCAGGCGCTGAGCAATCTGCAAAACGCGATCGGCTACGACCAGGACGTCAAGGATCGCGGCAGCCAGATCGCCTATGCGCTCTATGTACTGGCCCGCAACAAAAAGGCCTCGATCGGCGATCTGCGCTACTATGCCGACACCCAGATCGAAGCCTTTACCAGCCCGATGGCCGTTGCCCAATTGGCGGCGGGCCTGGCGCTCTATGGCGACACGCAGCGCTCGGAAGCCACCTTCCAGGCCGCCCTGCAACTGGCCAGTTCAAGCTCAGCATACGACTACTATAGGTCCGATTATGGCTCGCCGCTGCGCGACGGCGCGGCGATGCTGGCGCTTGCCGCCGAATCGAAGCCGGTGCCGACGATCGTGCCGGCGCTTATCAAGCGGGTGACGCAGGAACGCGCCGCCGTCAGATGGACCAGCACGCAGGACGAGTCCTGGATGCTGCTGGCGGCCCGCGCACTGAAGGCCGGCAACGATTCGATCGCGCTGACCATCAACGGCGCGCCGCATGCCGGCGCCTATTCGGACCAGATCGCCGGCAGCGACATTGCCGACAGCCCGCTGACCGTCGCCAACACCGGCAGCAACCCGCTGCAGGCGGTCGTCACCACGGTGGCCTCGCCGATCCAGCCGCTGCCGGCCGGCGGCAACGGCTTCACCATCGGCCGCACCTACTACAAGCTCGACGGCACCGAAGCCAATGTCACGGAGGCGACCCAGAGCGAACGCTATGTCGTCGTGCTCAATATCTACGAGCAGAACAAGTGGCCGTCGCGGCTCGTGATCACCGATCTGCTGCCGGCCGGCTTCGAAATCGACAATCCGGGCCTGGTTTCCAGCGCCCAGTTGTCGAACTTCTCGTGGCTGGCTCAGACCGACGCCGCCCATCTCGAATTCCGCGACGACCGTTTCGTCGCGGCCTTCAATCCGAACGATGGCGACGGCGACCGCAACATTACGCTCGCCTATGTCGTGCGCGCGGTGACACCGGGCACCTATGCCCATCCGGCTGCAACGGTCGAGGACATGTACCGGCCGCAATATTCGGCCCGCACCGCGACCGGGATGATGGAGGTCAAGGCGCCATAAGGCGCCGATGGTGGCGAATATGGCGATGGCGCTGCCCCTCATTGCCCTGCCGGGCATTTCTCCCCGTACAGAGACGGGGAGAAAGAAGCTTGCGCCGACGTTTTCGCCAACCTCGCACGCT
>NZ_RZSX01000207.1:0-8228 GCF_004023105.1 Mesorhizobium sp. M5C.F.Ca.IN.020.32.2.1
AATTGTTCGCGACAGTATCAGCGCGGTGAAGAACACTATGGCGAACGCCTCACCGAAGCGACTCCACGGCATCGAACATCGATAGCTAGCAGCGCGACGTGCTGGCGGATCCGACTGAGCGAGTCCTGCGGTGGATGGCAAAGATGCGGCGCTTGGAGCGTTGGTTAACGTGGTCATGTTTTGCAACAGCCACAAGCGTCGGAGCGGCATCGATGACCTGCTGCCCCAGCGCCGTTCCTCGCGTGATCCCGGCGCTCGGCAACTCCCTGGTGGTGACGTTGCCCCCAGTTTCTATCCAGTTTTGAGTTCGTTTCCGGCGTGGGTTGTGCCCTGCTGGGCGGGTGAAGCGACGGGCGCTGGCGCGGAGCCTTTCGCATAGCGCAGCGCGAGCGACCGTCGCGGATTGAAGGTGGTGGCGAACTCGGCCGGGGTCTGCCAGGCGATTTGGGAGTGCGGCCGCGCGGTGTTGTAGTCGGCGCGCCACAGGGCGATGGCTACGCGCGCCTGAGCCAGCGAGGTAAACAGCGTCTCGTTGAGCAGTTCATCGCGCAGTCGGCCGTTGAAGCTCTCGATGAAGCCATTCTGCATCGGCTTGCCGGGCGCAATGTAATGCCATTCGACGCGGTTCTGATCCGCCCAGGAGAGGATGGCGTTCGAGGTGAACTCGCTGCCATTGTCGCTGACGATCATCCTGGGCCGGCCGCGCTCGGTGGTGAGCCGGTCCAATTCGCGGGCAACCCGCATGCCCGAGAGAGACGTATCAACGATGAGTGCGCAGGCACTCTCTCGTGCAGTCGTCGACGACGGCCAGGATGCGGAAGCGGCGCCCGTCGATACGAAGTCGAGCGACCAGCGCTCGTCGGGCCTCAGCGGCACCAGCATCGGCGCCCTGGTCCCGATCGCCCGCTTGCGGCCGCCACGGCGGCGAACGGCGAGCTTCTCCTCCCGATAGAGCCGGAACAGCTTCTTGTGGTTCACGACCAGGCCCTCCCGCCTCAGCATCACGAGAAGACGCCGGTAGCCGAACCGGCGTCGCTCCTGCGCGATCGCCTTCATCCGCTCGCGAACCTCGCGGTCGTCCGGCCTGCTGGTCTCGTAGCGAACCGTCATGCGGCAGCAGCCGATGGCTTTACACGCCCGCCGTTCGCTCATCCCGAAGCCTTCCTTCAGGCGAGCGACAGCTTTCCGCTTGGCCGCGGGCGTCACCATTTCTTTCCCACAAGATCCTTCAACGCGGCATTGTCGAGCATGGCGTCGGCCAGAAGCCGCTTCAGCCGCGTGTTCTCGTCCTCCAGCGCCTTCAGTCGCCGAGCCTCGGAGACATCCATCCCGCCGAAGCGGGCCTTCCAGTTATAGATAGAGGCGTCGCTGACCCCGTGCTTGCGGCACAGATCGGCAACCGATACCCCGGCCTCATGTTCCTTCAAAATTCCGATGATCTGCTCTTCAGAGAAGCGGCTACGTTTCATGTCCCGGTCCTCTCGATGGGCCAGAACGAACTTCAAACCGGATTAGATCAGAGGGGCAAGGTCAGGGAGGCTCGCCGATACGCGAGCCAGCCGACCAATTGTTTTTGCAACCAGAATACTACCAGGCCTGATGCGAGACCGATCGAAATGGCAGCTGCCGGGCCGGCAGGCTGGTGCGTGCCCAGGTCGAGTTGCGGAAGCAGCCAGTCGGGGATTACGCGGTGAAAAAGATAGATGTGATAGCTGGCGGCAGAGACCGGCAGGATCAGGCGCGCCGTCCAACCGGGCAATGTAATGCGTGGAATGAAAAGCAGAACGAACACCGCGCCGAGCACCAGCATGAACTTGACCCAGGAACCTGTCCAATTGCCGCCCCACCAGGCCAGCACCAGGCAGAGAATAGCGATGACGGAAAAGAAGGCCTTCCGTTTGGGCGGCGTGTCGAGGAAGTACAGGCACCAGCCCAGGACGGCCAAATAAAGCATGTCAGGAAGGGTGAATATTTGCGGTCCGCCGATGTACCAGACGAGGGGCGTGAGGAACTTGGCTGCTACTGCAATTGCCAGCACGAAAATGCCAGAAACGAGCGGCATTGCATGTGCGATGCGCCGCGCCTGCGGAATGGAAAACAGGATCACCCATAGAAGAATGGTCTGCGCGTAGGCCTCAACGAACCAGTACAGATACGGCATCATGTGCGGCGGTGCGGTAAAGCCGAGATTGCCAACGAGGAAGACCGAAGGCCAGAGCACCTCGCCCCGCGCCAGGGAGAAACCCGCGACGACAGGCGCATAGAGTGCGAGGTTGGCTGCCAGCGGCCGCAGCACCGCGAGCGTATCGCCGGCGAACAGCCGCTGGCGCTGAAAGCGAGCCAGGCTGAAACCGACCAGCATCACGAGTGTGGCGGCTCCGCCCGGAATAGGCCAGAGCGTTGCGTGATGGATGACAACCAGCAGGATCGCGGCAGCACGCAGGATCAGTTGGCTGTCGATGGACCGACTATGGTTCCTCGGTTCCGCGGTTCGGGCAAGGTCGCCAAGGGGCATGGTTCCCCATCCCTCCGGCAGGCTCCCAAGTTGACGTTCCAGGGTTAGCGAGAGCTGCACGTAGAGCAGCGAGTCGCCGCCGAGCGTTTCGAATGTGTCGCTGGGACCAACTTGACGCGGATAGAAGGCATTCCTGAAGGCGTCCAGGACATCCATGGCCATCTGCTGACGCGGGGCTAGCAGGCGAGCCTGAAGCGAAGCATAGTCGATCTTCCCCGAGGCAAGTTTCCGCAACGACGTCGCCCTGCCGACTTTGAGGTGCGGCCTTGGCAGTCCGGTTGCAGCCATCAAGACCTCGAGCACCTCGTTGTCGTCGACATTGGGTGTTGTCACCATCGCCAGAATGCGTTCATCGTCTCCAACGACTGCTGCGGCGATCCCAGCTTTCTCAAGCGCTGCTTCAATTGCGTCGTGGCTCAGGCGGAGGCCCGCGATCTTCGCTTGCGGCGACCGACTATCGAGTAGAACCCGCGATCATCACGCTTTGCGATATCGCCTGTACGCAAATCCGCGACTTCGTACGCCCTTGCCAGATCCGCCCGTCGATGGGCATAGCCCATCATCACATTGGGACCTCTGTAGATGAGTTCGCCAGGCTCGCCATTTTGTTCGATTGGCCGGCCGTCTTCATCAGCCAACCAGAGTTTGCCGCCCGGGATGGCAATGCCGATGCTGCCCAGATTGCCCTCGAGCTCGCCGGGAGGAACATAGGGGATGCGAGCGGTTGCCTCGGTCTGCCCGTACATCATGAAGAAGCGCGCAGACTTGTCCGCGAGATGACGCCGAAAGGTCTCGGCCAAAGCTTGCTGCATGCGTCCGCCGGCTACCGGCATGAAACGCAACGCTGGCAACTCGTGCCGCCGGAAGCCGGCGTGGTCCATCATTTCGAAGGAGTAGGGAACGCCACTAATGTTGGTGCAGGAAGCTTCACGGATCTCTTGAGCAAAGCCGGTGTGGGAGGCACCGTGTTTCGGGAAATAGATGCTGGCACCTGCCTCGAGGTGAGAATTCAAGACTGAGAGGCCGTAGGAATAGTGGAATGGCAGGATAAGCGCTGCCCGATCCCGGTGGTCGAGTTCCAGATAGCTGACAATGGCCGCGGCATTGGCCTCGATTGCGCGGCTGACAGACGAACATACCGGCTCTTGCCGGTGCTACCGGAGGTACCTAGCAGCACGGCGAGATCGGGATGCAGTGCGCCATTGGACTCCCCGGGTTCCGCGCGGCAGCACCAGCGGGCGTCTACGCGTCTGCAGATGATTTCGGGTGCATACTCGGCGACGAAGTCGTCCAGAGCCGACGCGTTGCAGGGCGGGATCAATGCGACGACGTGCTTGCCGTGCAAGGCTGCCAGGTAAGAGATGACCGCGTGTTCCGTCGGCTCGGCTGCTACCGCGATCAGCTTTTTCTCCGGTCCGAACTCGGCTGCCAACGCTGTGACACGCCGCGCAAGATCGCGGTAGGTGATTGGCGTGCCGCCGGGAAAGATCAGCGCCGGATGATCGCCGTATTCGTTCAAGCGCCGGGTTAATCCCATTCCCCTGATCTCCGTCAATCTGAAAGGCTTATTGCAGCCATCAGTGCAGTCGGGGACGGCGGCTATCACGTCTGTTGACTCGCTGCATCAACTTTCCTGGGTGTGTAAGCTCGGGAGCGGAGGGCATCGGTTTCGAGCACACGCGGGCTCTTCTCCGCTCGACAATGGGGAAACGTAAGGACCGACGGCCGCGTGGCTGTCAGCCATCTGATCACATCACCCGAAGTTCACCGGCGGACGTTTGCTGTACGTTTGTCCTACCAACTCGGTAGCTGACTTTTGACCATCGTTTAGGTTCAATGTGACGGCCTGGCCAGGCAGCACGGGAGCAGCAGGCAGGCGCGCGACTGCAGCCGACGAGTTGATCACCGCGCTTGTTCAACATCATCATGAAGTCACCTCGGAGGACGAGAAACGAATGTTGAGGCACGGGAACGAGCTGCCTCGGTCGTTCGCTCAATGGCAAGCACTGTATGCGGAGGCCGCTCCCCCTCATGCAGGGCCAGGAGATGATCGCCGACTTCCTTATCCGCTGCCGTGAGGCGATGATTGAGGCGAAGAAAATCCATCCAGGTTGGCGTGCGGAATGTCTCTGTCCAAAGTGAAGGCGTCTGAAGGTTTCTTTGGAGCGTCCAGTTTCGTGCACCGGCCCGGCTCTGAACGTGGCGCCTTGCGCGCATGCAGGACAGAAAGGCCTCGATATTCTCCTCGGATATGGAATACTCAGTTTTGGCAACGATAGGGCCACTTCTGGGTTTCAGATCGAGCGCCAGTTCCGGTGGATGAAAACCGGAACTTTCTTGATCGGTTTCTTCCCAAGGCCGCACCGGCAACACTATTCCCGCCGCTGCAACCAGCAGCAGAGCCCCCGCGGCGCCCTCCAAAGCTGAGGTCAGGGAGTAGTTCTGCGCGACTGTACCCCAGATCCAGCTGCCAGCTGCCATACCTCCAGCGCTCAAGGCGTAGTAGATCGAGAGCGTTCGGCCGACAACCCACCTTGGGCTTGCCAGCTGCACCGACACGTCAATGCCCGTCCAGGTGATAAGCCAACCCGCGCCACCGAGCGATAGCGCAATTGCCGCCACAGGGACCGACGATGTAAGTGCAAGGGAAAGGCAACATGCTGCACAGGCGACAGAAGCGAATGCTACCAGCCTGTTTTGAGACGTGATCCTCCTTAGGAATCCGTTGCTCATGCCCGCGATGAAAGCCCCCATTCCGAAGCCGGCCAACAAAATGCCGTAGACGATCGGCCCGCTCTTCAACTGATCCCGCACGACGAGCGGGAGCAGCGCGAGGATCGAAATGCTGGCGAGCCCGAAAAGGGCTGCACGGGCGGTCGCCGCCCTTATCTCCAAGGACATCGCCGTGAAGCGCACGCCGTCGTGAATCGCCGTCACCATTCTCTCACGAGGGAGAGGCGAAGTGCGAACTTTCCATTTCGTGCGCCATAGTGCGCCTAGAGGCGCCAGATCACTCAGCGCGGCTAGGGCGAAAGCGGCCAGCGGTCCAAAGAAGGCCAGGATTACGCCCCCCAAAGCCGGTCCTATGCTCCGCACTATGTTATATCCGACAGACATCAGCGTCACGGCAGCCGGAATGTCGCGCTTGTGAAGGATATCGCCGACGGAGGCATGCCATGCCGGATCGTTTACCGCGAAGCCGCAGCCGGCCAGGAAGCCCAATCCGAGTAGGAGCCAGGGATCGACAAATCCCAGACCCACAGAAATCATCAGCGTCGTTGACGCCAATGCGATCAAGCAGTGTCCCGCAAACATGACCCTTCTGCGGCTGAAGTTGTCGGCGATGGCGCCGGCGAGAATTGAGAGGAAGAACACCGGTAATGTCGATGCAGCCTGAACGAGTGCGACCATCAGGTCGGACGCCGAAATAGTGGCCATCAGCCAACTGATGGCAACCGTTTGCACGAGCCACCCGAGGCTGGATATTTGTGTGGCAGTCCAGATGGAGCGAAATGCAGGGTTGCGAAGCGGGGCAAGCGTCGTTGGAACGGCCGGATGAGGATCTTCGTGCTGCACGACGTTTTTACCTTAAACGACGCGCGACGTTCTCGTCGTCGCCGTCACCCCTCCTGAGACCATGCTCGGCAGTTCCGCGTCGCAGTTGATCCCGACAAGGAACGCTACAAGTCCATCGTCGGCGAGCATGTGATTCTGCCGATCGTCGGCCGCCGCATCCTGATCGTCGTTGATCACCGATTGGGAATCCTTTCCTTGTGATCTTGCATTCCTTAGTGCTTCCTCCTCGGATTGAGGATAGTCAGTTAGCTGCCTCGCCGGAGCGATAACATGGTGCGTACCTGGCATGGCGAGGCCGGTAAGTTTCACAATGGTTTCATCGCTGCTTGCCTGTGGGCGTCGTCCGAGGTCTGTTAAGTCGGCATTGCGCGTGAGCAGAGCGTAGATCAGCGTGAACAGCCGACGCGCGGCATCTCGGTCGACGCTCACTCCAGCTTCGGCGCACAACCAGTGCCGCCGCCGACGCGCAGGGTGGCAAGACTCTTGGGGACACCGCGCCGCTTCATCTCTGACCGTTGCGAACAGGCTCCCCATGACGGAGCGCACCATCTTCCGCCTGGTCGACGTCTGGGGGCTCACAAGTGGGGACATATGCAAGTTGCTCGCCGATAGCGATCAGCGGAAGGATTGCCGGAAGCATAGTCGCATGCAACGTTGCATTGACAGCTTATGGCGATTGGGCATCTCAGGAATCCGGCGTTTGTCCCCAGACGAGCGCAGGTTTAACCGTGGATCCCCAAAGGCACCTACCCTTAGGCGCTCCAGATGCGCTGGGTACGGCTTGCCCTGGCGGCTCGTGGGTGCGCGGCAATCTTGCCAGCTCCGCCAGCATCCACCCTCAGGTTCGGCGACGAGAGACGGCTTTCCTGCCGGCGCCGTTCTTCCTGAGCGCGGTCATCAGTATCGGCCTATTCGGGCTCCCACTGGATAGCCGTGAAGGAATAAGCGTGTCACCGTTTTTTTGCACATTTAAACCCACAACGCCGATCTCCTGCGTTGATCGGGCATGATTCGCGTAAATCGGCCACTCAGATGCGCTACAATCATCAGGTGCGCTGTGATTGGTCCGATCCTCTTATTGTAAGCCGACTTGATGCGGGTGATTCAGAACTTTTGCAGCGGATTCGCAACTACGCCTCCTCCCAAGGCGCACCGGCCCGGCAGCGAGCTCAGTCTCCTGCCGGGCCTTCTGAGTGTCTGCGCAACGTTAGCCAGCGTCGGGCCTTCAACCAGTCTCACTCCGCCTTAGGTCGGCAAGACTGCCCTCCTCAAGCTTTGCGCTGGTGTCTCTTGGCATCCACCTTCGTTGTCCAGACCGGCGCTCACGAGTTTCGCGGGTTATTGTATTTGAGAGGAGAAGGGCAGTGGGACAATATTTAGACTCTACTTAGCTTGAGACAGCAATCCGACTGCGCAGCCGATGCGCTGCAAAAAACAGTCACAAAGGGACCGAACACCCGCCCTTCATTTTTGTGGCTTTTGTTTTGTGCTGGCCTAGCTGCAGTCGGTAGTCGACGAGCGGGAACCATTCGGATCACCCCGGAAGCGTTTTCCGCCTTTAATGGCCAGGCACCTGACGGAAAGTTGATCGGGTTTGGGCCCGACCTGTTGGCCGAATTGGAAAAGCGAATGGGGTCAAATGCGACCTGTTCGCGCAGAGCCTCGGACCTCATGATCACGGGTCTCACCGACGGCAAGAATCATGCAGCAATGCTTGAAATGGCATTCGCGCGAGAACTGTCGATCTCGCGATTTTTCTCTACGGCGGAGTATTGAGAGACAGAAGGTACGCCAGCCCAGGTGTTCCTTGATCCCACATCAGACCGATACCGCCGTTTTGTAAGGCTCGCAAAGCGGTAATGGCCCTTTGATCCGCGAAAATGATCAACGTCGAGAGCTCGTTGCGCTGCTGCTAGGGCAGGGACTTTGAAGATGAGAGGGTGGAAAGAATGCTGAACGACAGACGGTCCCATGGGCTTTGGGAGCGGACAGCTCCGCCGCCGCCTGCAACGGAGAGGCTGGGATGTGACCTCGTCGCCGACGTCGCGATCGTCGGCGCCGGCTACACCGGGTTGTCCACCGCGCTCCACCTTGCCGAGCGGGGCCTGGACGCTGTCGTGATCGAGGCAGCCGAAAT
>NZ_RZSX01000208.1:0-8219 GCF_004023105.1 Mesorhizobium sp. M5C.F.Ca.IN.020.32.2.1
ATCAGCGACAGCCCGTCCTTGGGGGCGAGGCTGACGGGGGCGAGGCGGCCCATCGCAAGCGCCTTGGCCGCCGGCATGCGCCGGCCCTGAAAGTCGGCTTCGCCGTCGCCGGTCAGCATGCGACCGAGCGTTGCCATCAGCACCAGGTCGCTGTCGCCGATCGAGCCCAGCGACGGCATCACCGGATGCACGCCGGCATTGAGCGCGCCGATGAGTGCGAGGAAAACCTCTGATGAAATGCCCGAACCGCCGGCCGAAAACATCGCGGTGCGGGCAAGCATCGTCGCCCGCACGATGTCTTGTGGCAGCGCGTCACCCACGGCGCCGCTGCGTCCTTCCAGCAACTGGTGCTGAAAGGCGCTGGCGTCGCCGCTAACCGACGTGCCGAGATTGGCGCCGAGACCGGTATTGAGCCCATAGATCGGCTGGCCAGAAGCGGCGGCGCGGTCGAGCACTTTTCGCGCTCTGTCCAGCCTCTCCATGACCGCGGGGGCTACCTCCACCTTACGTCCGGCGCGGGCAACCGCCGCGACGTCCTCGATGCTGACGCCCGTTCCGGTGAGGACAAGCGCGCTCATGCGAAACGCAGCCGCTGGCCGATGCCTTGCGCCTGCGCCTTGGCCAGCATCGCCTTACCCAGCGCGATATCTGAGAGCGACAGGCCGCGATGCCAGAACAGGATCGTCTCGTCGTCGCTCTGGCGCCCCGGCTTGAGGCCGGCGGCGATCTGGCCAAGTTCGGCGTGCAGCGTCTGCTCGCTCAGGCGTCCGGTCTCGACATGGGCACGCAGCGAGCCGAATTTGCCGCCCTTGCACTGGCCCCAGTCGTCGACGACGATCTTTGCCATGATGTCGGTCAACGACAGCTCCACCGCGCTCATCGTGCCGTAGGGCATCACCAGCCCGCCGGGCTTGATCCATGCGGTCTTCAGCAGCGGCTGCGGTTCCGGCAGCCGCGAGGCCTCGACCACGATGTCGGCGCCCTCGACGCAAGCGCGCCAGTCGGCGACCGCCATGACCGGCTTGCCGAGATCCGCGGACAGCTTGGCGGCAAAGCCGTCGCGGCTTTCCGGCCGACGCGAATGCACGCGGATCTCTTCGAAGTCGAAGAGATGGTCGAGCAGGCGCACGTTCCAGTAGGCGGTGCCGCGCGCGCCGATATGGCCGAGGATCTTCGACGTCTTTTTCGCCAGATGTTTTGCGCCAATGGCGGTGACGGCACCGGTGCGCATGTCGGTGATGACGGTGGCGTCGAGGATGGCGCGCGGCGTGCCGGTGCGCGGGTCGAACAGGTTGAGGATGCCGAATTCCGATGGCAGGCCGTGCAGGTAATTGTCGACATAATCGCCGACGATCTTGACGCCCGCCGCATCGAGCGGCGCGACGTAGCCGCGCAGGACATTGAAATGGCCGTTGAAGGACGGGTCCGGCTCGAGATGGACGCGCGGCTCGATCACCGCCTGGCCGTTGCCCTGCGCCACCAGCCCGCCCTCGACCGCATCGATGATTTCCGCATCGACCATATCAAGGGCTTCGATGTCGAGGGCGTTGAGATAATCGATGTAGATGGGCTTCATGCGCAGATTGGTCCTAATGAAGAGAGGTCCTAGTCAGAAGAGGCGAAACGAAATCGCGAAGTGTCAAAGGCTGGTTCGGTGGCTAGGTTCAGTCATCGCATAAAAGGCGCGATACGACACGAAAGTTTATTGGTCCATGTCTGGACGGCGCCGCCCAAATGCTTGTTCAAACCGGTGCGTCATCGATTTGCCGGACAATTGCCTGGATCAACATTCCGCTCGGGCTGGCCGGTCTGGCGCTGGTCGCCCGCTTCATTCCCGGCCACCGCGATTCCGAAACCAGGCCGCTCGACTGGCCGGGCTTTCTTCTGACTCGGCCGGCTCGCCTCAATGCTCTACGGCCTCGAGCGGATCGCCCATCCGGAAGACGGCGCCATGCCGACCGTGGCGCTGCTTGCCGCCGGCACCCTGGTCGGCTGGCTGGCCGTGCGCCATCTGGCGCGCGCAAAAAATCCGCTGCTCGACCTCTCGGCTTTCAAGGTGCAGACTTTCGCCATCTCGACACTGTCGGCCGGCACCATTTTCCGGGTCGCCATCAACGCCACGCCATTCCTGTTGCCGCTGTTGTTCCAGGTCGGCTTCGGCCTGAGACCCGTCGATGCCGGCATGCTGATCCTTGCCTATTTCCTCGGCAATCTCGGAATGAAGACGGTGACGACACCGACGCTGAGGCGCTTCGGTTTCCGTTCGGTGCTGGTCTTCAACGGCGTGATCGCATCGCTGTCGATCATGGCCTGCGCAGTGATATCGCCGCAGACCCCCAAGCGCTGGTGGTGGCGCTGATGCTGATTGCCGGACTGACGCGTTCGATGCAGGTCACCGCGGTCAACACACTGGCTTTCGCCGGCGTAGCCTCATCGCAGCGCAGCTCGGCGGCGACACTGTCCAGCATGCTGCAGCAAGAGGCGATGCTGTTCGGCGTGGCGGTCGCCGCGGCGCTCCTAAACCTCTCGCAGATCGCGAGAAGCGGTCCGGCGCTCGACCTGGTCGACTTCCGCCTTGCCTTCCTGGTGATCGGCGCAATCGGGCTCGCGGTCTCGCTCCGCTTCCTGGCGCTGCCGCCGGCCGGCGGCACCGAGGTTTCGGGCCATTTTCCGCGGAACTGAAATCGGGCTTGACCTTCTCCCCTTGTGGATCGGCGCGTAGCGCCGAGACGGATGAGGGGTGCTGGGAGAAACGCAGCGAGAAAATATAAAATGGTTTGAAGCGCTTATATCTTGTACGCAACGACCCTTCCAGCACCCCTCATCCGACCGAGCTTCGCTCGGCCACCTTCCCCACAAGGGGAGAAGGAAAGGCGCCGCGCTACACCGGCCGATATACCTTCTCCGCAGTTTTCCAAAAGATGTCCGCCTCGGCGGCCACGCCGTGCTTGGCCACCGCCTCCCGGTGCGCCTTGATCAGCTCGGCGTGGCTGGTCCACAGTTTCTCGATCGGGAAGTTCGAGCCGAACATCAGATGATTGCTGCTGAGGACGTCGATTGCATTGTCGACGATATAGGCGATCAGCGCCGGGTCGTTGCGGTGGACGAAGGTGCCGAGGCCGGAGAGCTTGGCGTAGAGGTTGGGTGCCGCTGAAAGCGTTCGCAGTCCCGCCTTCCAGGCCTCCGTGGTTTCGTCCGACATATCGGTCAGCATGCCGGCATGGGTGAGGATGAAATTGGTCTCAGGATTCTCGCCGACAAGCGTCAGCCCGTCCTTCATCTGGGCGGGGAAAAGCTGCAGATCGAAGGACAGGCCGTAGTCTTTCAGCCGCGCCACATTGGCTCGCACTTTCGGGTCGATCACCTGATCGGCCGAGGCGGCGAAGCGGAAGGCGGGCGTTTCATGCCAGTGCAGCTGCATGCGCACGCCGCGCAGCAGGGGGTACTTGATCAGCCGGTCGATCTGGGGCCTGATATCGTCCACCGTCATGTCGGCATAGCCGACGATGGCATGCGGCCAGCCGGTCTCGTCGGCTGTCTTCTGCAGGAAGGCGACCTCGGTCTCGAAATCCTCCTTGGCCCAGTTGGTCTGGACATAGACCGCCTTCTCGACGCCTGAGCCTTGCTGATCGGCCAGGAATTCCTCGATCGGATAGTCGCGGCGGATCGGTTCATAGGGTCCGAAGATGCGCGGCACCATCGGGCCGACCAGCCATGGCTGATCCTTTTGGCGCCAGATGTGGAAGTGTGCGTCGATCGCCTTCTGCATCATGAGACCCTTTTCCAGATGGCTGCGGCCGCCGGGGCAGGGCGGGCGAGCGACAGGATGAAATCGGTGAGACCGGCGATGGACGAACCATCGATCAGATCGTCGAGCACCGGCAGAATGGCGCGAAGCGCTGCCGTTGCCGGCTGGAAACGGGGATCGCCGGCCAGCGGCGTCGCCAGCGAAAGACGGAAGGCGCGTGCGCTCAGCCGGCGTATCGCCATTTCCAGTTCGGCGTGATCGCCGCGCTCCAGCGCGTCGGACAGGATGACCAACGCCGCCCCGCGCGCGAAAGCGGAAAAGCGCGGCACAGACAGGAAGGCGAGCAGCGTCGGTCCCATGCGGGTGCCGCCGTCCCAGTCGTCGACCAGTGCTGCCACGTGGGCCAGAGCCTGGTCTCGGTCGCGAATGCGCAGCGCCGCTGTGATGCGGGTCAGCCGCGTGCCGAAGGTGAAAATTTCAGCCCGGCCCGCACCTTGCACCGCCGCATGCGCCAGCTTGAGATAATCCGATGTGTAGAGCTTCATCGAGCCTGACACATCGATCAGGATCAGCAGCTTGCGCGGCACGGTCTGCCGGCGGCGCAGCAGCGGCGACGGCACATCGCCGTCGGCACTGACAATTTCGCGCAGCGAACGGCGCAGATCGAGCTTGCCGCGCGCGTGCGTGCGCACGGTGCGGAAGGAGCGGCGGGCGGGCAAGGCGGTCGCGAGCTTGCGGCGGAAGGCGGCAAGCCCGTCGCCGTCGCGCTGGAAGTCGCGGGCGCTCAACAGTTCGGCGCCGGACGATAAATCGCCGCCTTCTGCCTGGCGTGCCACCTCGTTCTCCTCGTCGCCGGCGCCGCCGTCATCCTTGATGCGGGTTTCGTCGTCGGCCTCGCCTTCGACCACGGCCGTGGCGTTGCTGCCGTAGAAATAGCTTTGGAAATGCGCCTCGAATTCGTCGCGGCGGTCCGGCGGCGGCGCCAGCGTGGCAAGCGCTGCCTCGTGGATCTCAATCATCGAGCGCGGTCCAAGTAGCGTCACCGCCTGCATGAAGCCCGATACCTGCTCGGGCGCCACCGGGAAGCCATAGCGGCGCAGCAGCCGGCCAAAGCCGAGCATGGGTGCTGCCGCCAGGGGTAAGTTTTCTCCCCGCATCATTCCTTCGCGGGTGCTGTCCCGCCAGCGGTGAGGTCGATCCGTGTTCGGCCGCGCTGCGAACGGGGCGAAGGGGTCGTTGACGTCGCGTGTCACGCCAGTGCCTCCTCGACGATCTGGCCAAGCTCGGGGGCGATATAGGACAGGTCTTCCTCGTCCTTGATCAGCACGCCGATGGCGCGGCGAAAAGCTTCCGGCCACGGGCTGCCGCCCTGTTCGAGGATGGTCGCGGCGTTCGCCCATTCGACCGCTTCGGCGATGCCCGGCGGCTTGGCCAGCGGACGGGCGCGAATATCGTGCACGGCAGCAGCCACCGCACGCGCCGTGGCCTCGGCGACATCGCCGGCGCGCAGCATGATGATGGCGGCTTCGCGCTCGGCGTCGGGATAGGTAATCCAGTGATAGACGCAGCGCCGCCGCAGCGCTTCCGCCAGCTCGCGCGTACGGTTCGAGGTCAGGATGACGATCGGCTGCGCCGTCGCGCGGATGGTGCCTCTCTCAGGAATGCTGATCTGGAAATCGGAAAGAAACTCCAGCAGCAGCGCTTCGAACTCATGATCGGAACGGTCGATCTCGTCGACCAGCAGCACGCGCTTTTCCGGCGCCTTCAGCACCTGCAGCAGCGGCCGCGCGATCAGGAAACGGTCGTCATAGATGTCGACCTCATGCTCGCCGGCATGACGGATGGCGAGCAGCTGGCGCTGGTAGTTCCATTCGTAGAGCGCATGCGCGGCGTCGATGCCTTCATAGCATTGCAGCCGCACGAGGTCGCGCCCGAGCACTTCAGCTATCGCCTTGGCCGCTTCCGTCTTGCCGACGCCCGGCGAGCCTTCGAGCAGCAGCGGCTTGCCCAGCCGGATCGCCAGGAAGACGGCAGTCGCCAGGCTTTCATCGGCCAGATAGCGCGAGGCGGCGAGGTGCGACGCCACCGCCTCCGGCGAGGTCGCGACAGTCTCGGCGCTTCTCTTGGGCATTTCCAACACTCAGTTCGGGGCTTGCGCCTTCAACGCGCGCAGGATGCGCTCCGGCGTGATCGGCAGCGTGTCGATGCGCACGCCGACGGCGTCGAAGACGGCATTGGCGACCGCCGGGATCTGCGGGTTGGCGCACATTTCGCCTGGCCCCTTGGCGCCGTACGGGCCGTCGGCCGAGGGTCGTTCCAGCACGATGATCTCGGTTTGCGCAAGATCGCCAGGACCCGGCATAAGATACTGGTTGAAGTCGGTGCCGCCATGATCGCGATTGGGATAATAGGGTTCAGTCGTCTCGTAGAGCGCGTGGCTGATGCCCATCCATGAGCCGCCGATGAGCTGCTGCTCAACCATCTTCGGGTTCAGCGCGCGGCCGATCTCAAAAATGTTCTTGATCGTCAGCACGGTGACCTCGCCGGTCTCGTCATCGACCTCGACCTCGGCCACCGTGCAGGCGTGGGCGTAGCAGGTCGACGGCTTCATCGCGCCGGTTTCTTTCTCGGGATAGGAGCGGGGGATCAAAAACATGCCGCGACCGGAGATCGAGCGGCCGCGCTTGAAGTGAGCCGACAGCGCGACATCGAAGATCGAAATCGATTTTTGCGGCGCGCCCTTGACCAGGATGTTGCCTTGGCCGTCGGTTTCGAGGTCCGACGCATTCACTTCCAGTTCCTCGGCCGCCACTTCCAGCATCACCTGGCGGGCTTCCCTGGCCGCCTGGATGACGGCGTTGCCGGCGCGGTGGGTGCCGCGCGAGGCGAAGGTGCCCATGCAGTGCGGGCCGGTATCGGTGTCGGCGGTGTCGACGACGACGCGGTCGGACGGCACGCCGATCGTCTCGGCGCAGATCTGCGCCATGATCTGCTTCATGCCCTGGCCGAGATCGACGCTCGACAGCGTCACCATGAAATTGCCGGTCGGCGTCGAATGCACCAGCGCCTGGGTCGGGTCACCGCCGAGGTTCATCCCGGTCGGATAGTTGATTGCGGCGACGCCGCGTCCACGCCTGATCGCCATCTCAAGCTCCCTTCGCGTAGGACGACATCGCCATGAACTTCTCCGCCACCGGCCAGTTGGCGGTGCGCGACGCTTCCTGCATGCACTCGATCAGCGCAGCGCCTTCGGTCGGCTGGCGGTGCGCCTTCATGTCGCCGTCGCGGTAGGCATTGATGAAGCGGAATTCGAGCGGGTCCATGCCGATCAACCGGGCGAGCTTGTCCATCTGCACCTCCAGCGCGAAATCGCCGATGGTGACGCCGAAGCCGCGCATGGCGGAGGAAGGCGTGCGGTTGGTGTAGACGCAGTAGGTGTCGATCCAGACATTCGGGATCGTGTAAGGGCCGGGGTAGTGGCCAGCGCCCTTCTGCGCGCCATAGGGCGAATGGCGTGAGTAGGCGCCGGCATCGGTGTAGCCGGTGACTTTGCGGGCGACCATGCGGCCATCCTTCATGACGCCATCCTTGATGACGACCTTTTCGGCGGCGCGCGGCGAGGAGATCTGCATCTCCTCCTCGCGGCTGTAGATGAAGGAGACCGGCCGCCCGGTCAGCTTGGCGCCGAGGATGGCGATCGGCTCGACGATGACGTCGACCTTGCCGCCAAAACCGCCGCCGACGGTGCCGCCGACGAAATGCAGCTTGTTGCCAGGCATCTGCAGGATGATCGAGGCGTTGTCGAGGGTGAAGAACATCGCCTGCGTGTTGGTGTAGCAGGTGAAGCGGTCATTGCCCTCCGGCGCGACGATACAGCCGGTCGTCTCGGTCGGTGCGTGTTCGATCGGCGAGGATTGGTAGGTCTGTTCGAGCACGTGATCGGCCCCGGCGAAGCCGGCCTCGACATCGCCGAAGCGTACCTTGCGGCATTCGCCGCTGTCATAGAGATAATAGTTCCGGCCGTGATATTCGTTCACTATCGGCGCGCCGGGCTTCAGCGCTTCCTCCATGTCGAAGACGGCCGGCAGCACTTCGTAATCGATCTTGACCTTGGCCGCCGCTTCCTGGGCGGCACGCTCGGTCTCGGCGAGCACTGCCACCACCGCCTCGCCCTTCCAGCGAACCTTGCCATCGGCCAGCACCGTCTCGTCCTCCGGCCCGATCTGGATCAGGATCAGGATGGTGTAGACATTGTGCGGCACATCCTTGGCGGTCAGCACCTTGACGACGCCTGGATGTTTCTCGGCCTCCGAAGTGTCGATGCCGCGGATGCGGGCGTGATGATGCGGGCTGCGCACCATCTTCAAATGCAGCATGCCGGGAAAATTGCGGTCGGCGAAATAGGCGGTTTTGCCGGTGACATGGCCGGGTGAATCGGAGCGCGGCCGTGGTTGGCCGATCTCGTGCAGAT
>NZ_RZSX01000209.1:0-8182 GCF_004023105.1 Mesorhizobium sp. M5C.F.Ca.IN.020.32.2.1
GAAAAGATCACGCACCGGTGAAGCATTCACCGCGCGCGTCAGGCTCAGCGCATCGGAAAAATACTCCTGCTGGCTCTTGCCGTAACAGGTGCCATGCTTGATCCACTCATGCCTGTCGAGATCAGATGCGGTGCCTGGCATCACCTGATCGAGCTCCGACCGCGTGTTCGGCTCGAGCTCGACCGGCGGCAGGTCCCGCCAGTGCGCCGGATTGTCGTTCGCCCTGTCGGCCGCTGCCACCTCGCAATAGAAATTTCCGTTCGGCTGCGGCCACAGCCCATGCAAGGTGAAATGCCTCGCTTCGAAACCGGCCGCGGTCTGCGCCTTGCATTCGGTCTTGCTGGGCTTGGTTTCGCAAAACGCTGGCTGCCAGCTCAGCGCGAGGACATATTCGGGCCTTCCCGAGATCGGCGCAGCGGACTTCCCCCGGTCGACCGGCGCGGGTGCTGCCGGTTCCGTGGATGCGCTGCCACCCGAAACATGGCCGCAGTCGATCCTCACCCAGCGGCGCTCGGGGTCGGCGCCCGGCACTCGGATCAGATAGTGCGTGGGAGCATCCTTGTTGCCGGCCAGCAGCTCATAGCTCTGTCCCGCATCGGTCGAGATATTGCCGGGATTCTTGCCGTTCTTGATGGCCTGTGTCGCTGGACAGGTGGCGTCGGCCACGAAGGAGCCGCTCATCTTCACTTCGGCCCGAGCAGCACCCGTTAGCAACGCGGCGAGAAGCGCAAATTCGAAAACCAGACCTGTCCGCGTATGCATGAAAGTACCCCGGGGAAAAATGCTGCGGCAACAGACTGCCGCCCTCTCTTGGTATCAAATTCTCCATGTCAGAATTGCGATACCGCGTTGCGACGAACAGCACTGCGGAAAACAAGGCCAACGGATTGACGCAAAACCGGCGTCGGCGCACACAAACGTCCGCAGGCGTGAAAGACGCGTTGGAGACGAAGCGACAATGTCATTCAGCCAGCAGCGCGTGCTCCGATCGCCGACCGGCGCCGAGCTCAACCTTTATCTGAAACGTGCCGAGGGCCGCCCGCGCGCGGTCGTCCAGATTAATCACGGGCTGGCCGAACACGCCGCGCGCTATGTCCGCTTCGCTACCTTTCTGGGTGAGCGCGGCTTCCATGTCTACGCCCATGATCATCGCGGCCATGGCGCAACCAAGGCGCCCGATGCCCCACTCGGCAGGTTCGCTCAAAAACACGGCGGCGCCAAGGTCGTTGCCGATGTCGCCGCTGTGCACGACCTGATCGCCGGCGACCACCCCGGCCTGCCCGTCATCGTCTTCGGCCATTCCATGGGCGGCCTCGTCGCGCTGAATTTCATCCTTCATCATTCGAGCCGCCTGCACGCCGCCGCCATCTGGAACGCTAATTTTTCCGCCGGGCTCGCCAGCCGTGCCGCGCAAATCATCCTGGCCTGGGAAAAATTCCGGCTCGGCTCCGACATGCCGTCGCGTATGCTGCCGCGACTGACCTTCCAGGCCTGGGGCAAAGCCGTCCCCGATCACCGCACGCCGTTCGACTGGCTGTCGCGCGACGCAGCCGAAGTCGACAAGTATATCGCCGATCCGCTATGCGGTTGGGATGCCTCCGTGTCGATGTGGCGCGACCTGTTCGGGTTCGTCTTCGACGGTGCCGACGACACTAATTTTTCCGGTGTCCGCAAGACCCTGCCGATCTGCCTGGTCGGCGGCGAAAAGGACCCCGCCACCGACGGCGGCAGGGCTGTCAGCCATCTCGCTGGCCGCCTGCACAGGATAGGTTTTTCGAATCTCGTTTCAAAGGTTTACGCCGAGACCCGCCACGAAAGTCTGAACGAGGTGAATCGAGATAAAATCATGGACGATTTCGCCGCATGGGCCGACAGCGTGCTGAAATAACGATGATCGACATCAACAAGATCGGGTTTGGCCCATTGCAAGAACCGTGACAGCATCACGCGGGATTGATACAGGCTGCGTTTCCGATCAATCACGGTGATCCATGACTGAGCCTCCGCTGAAAGGTGTCCGCGTAATCGAACTCGCCCGCATCCTGGCCGGACCGTGGGCGGGGCAGATGCTTGCCGATCTCGGCGCCGACGTCATCAAGGTCGAGAGCCCGGATGGCGGCGACGACACCCGCAAATGGGGTCCGCCCTTCGTCATGAGCCATGACGGCGAAAACCTCTCGGCCGCCTACTATCATTCCTGCAATCGCGGCAAGCGCTCCATCGCCATCGATTTCTCGACGCCCGAGGGCGCCGACACAGTGCGCCGGCTGGTCGCCACATCGGACGTTCTGATCGAAAACTTCAAGGTCGGCGGCCTGAAGAAATACGGCCTCGACTATGACAGCCTCAGGGAAATAAACCCTCGGCTGATCTATTGCTCGATCACCGGCTTCGGCCAGGACGGGCCCTATGCGCCGCGCGCCGGCTATGACTTCATCATCCAGGGCATGGGCGGCATGATGTCGATCACCGGCGAGGCCGGCCGCGAGCCGCAAAAGGCCGGTGTCGCCGTCTCCGACATTTTCACCGGCTTGTATTCGGTGATTGCCATCCAAGCCGCACTTCGCCATGCCGAGAAGACCGGCGAAGGCCAGCATATCGACATGGCGCTCTACGACACCCAGATCTCGGCGCTCGGCAACCAGAACCTCAATTATCTGGTCTCCGGAAAATCGCCGGTGCAGATGGGCAACGCGCATATGAACATTGCGCCTTACGAAGTGGTGCCGGTGAAGGACGGCCATATCATCCTGGCGATCGGCAATGACGGCCAGTTCGCTAAATTCTGCGCGGCCATCGGCTTGGACGATCTGCCATCGGACCCCGATTTCGCCACCAATCCCGCCCGGGTCGCCAACCGGGCGAAGCTGCGCGAGCATATAATCGAGGCGCTGAAAACCTTCGATCGCGATCCGCTGCTGGCTAAACTGGAGGCGGCAAGTGTGCCTGCCAGCCCGATCAACACGATCGGGCAGATGTTCGCCGACCCGCAGACCATCGCGCGCGGCATGCGGCTCGACCTCGACGACGGCCACGGCAATCTCTTGCCCTCGGTGCGCGCGCCGATGGTCATGTCGGGCACGCCGCTGGTCTATGAGCGGCCCTCGCCGCGTCTCGGCGAACACACCGAAGAAATCCTTGCCGAACTGGAGAGGTCAGGAAAATGAGGACCGGCGGACAACTGATCGTCGATGCGCTTGAAGCCAACGGCAGCGACCGCATCTATTGCGTGCCCGGGGAATCCTATCTTGCGGTGCTCGACGCGTTGCACGATTCAACGATCCGCACCATCGTCTGCCGCCAGGAAGGCGGTGCTGCAATGATGGCCGACTGCCATGGCCGCCTGACCGGCAAGCCCGGCATCTGCTTCGTCACCCGCGGACCCGGCGCCACCAACGCCTCGGCCGGCATCCACATCGCCATGCAGGATTCGGTTCCCGTCATCCTGTTCATCGGCCAGGTCGCCAGCCATGCCAAGGGGCGCGAGGCTTTTCAAGAGGTCGACTATGTCAGGTTCTTCGGCGATATCGCCAAATGGGTGGTCGAGATCGACGATGCCTCGCGCATTCCCGAATTCGTCACGCGCGCCTTCGCGGTGGCGACGTCCGGCCGCCCCGGCCCGGTCGTCATCTCGCTGCCGGAAGACATGCTGACCAGCCTTGCCGAGGCTCCAGAAGCCCTGCCCCACACGCCGGTCGAAACGCGGCCGGGCGAGGCCGAGCTCGATGCTCTCGAAAAGCTCCTCAACAAGGCGCAGCGCCCTTTCGTTATCCTAGGCGGCACGCGCTGGGATGCGGAGGCCGTCGCGCGAATGCGGACGATCGCCGAAGCCTGGTCGCTGCCGGTCGGCTGCTCCTTCCGCCGCCAGATGCTGTTCGATCATCTCCACCCGAACTATGCCGGTGATGTGGGCATTGGCATCAACCCGAAGCTGGCCACCGCGATCAAGCAGGCCGACCTCGTGTTGCTGATCGGCGGCCGCATGGGCGAGATGCCTTCCTCCGACTACACGCTGCTCAAGAGCCCCTATCCCGACCAGATGCTGGTCCATATCCACGCCGATGCCGGCGAGCTCGGCCGTGTCTACCGGCCGACGCTGGCGATCAACGCCTCGCCTTCCGCGTTCGTCGAAGCCTTCGCCGGGCGCAAACCGGCCGCCACGCCGGTCTGGGCGGATGAAACACCGAAGCTGCACGCAGCCTATCTCGACTGGTCGACTCCGCCCGAAAGTGGTCCCGGCTCCGTCCAGATGGGGCCGATCATGAACTATCTCGAAACGATGCTGCCCGACGACGCGATCCTCACCAACGGCGCCGGCAACTACGCCACCTGGGTGCACCGTTTCCACCGGTCCCGGCGCTTTGCCACGCAGGCCGCCCCCACCTCCGGCTCGATGGGCTATGGCACGCCGGCAGCGGTCGCAGCCAAGGAATTGTTCCCCGAGCGCGATGTGATAGCCTTTGCCGGCGACGGCTGCTTCCTGATGAACGGGCAGGAGTTCGCCACCGCCGTGCAATACGATCTGCCGATCATCGTCATCGTCGTCAACAACGGCATCTACGGCACCATCCGCATGCATCAGGAGCGCGAGTATCCGGGCCGCGTCGTCGCCACCGATCTGCGAAATCCCGACTTTGCGGCTTTGGCCCGCGCCTATGGCGGCCATGGCGAAACGGTCGAGAAGACCGCCGATTTCGCGCCGGCCTTCGAACGCGCGCGTGCCAGCGGCAAGCCGTCGATTGTCGAGATCAGGCTCGACCCCGAGGCCATCACGCCAACCCGCACGATGACCCAGATAAGAGACAGGTCGTGATCCGATAGGAAGGGCTGCCCTTTCCGTTGGCGCAAGACTTGGCTACATCGTCGCCGCCTTCTCGATCTGTCCGCGGATCTCGCCGTCCTTGTGGGCCGCCGTATGGATGTTGATGTAGTATTTGCCGGCCATCAGGTCGGCAGCCTGCGCGTCGGTCAGAATCGCCGCCCCCTTGAACGGGCTTTTCGGAGCGCCCTTGAACGGGACGGCGACGCCGGCATTTTCACCCTTTGCCGCCGGACCGTGAATATGTCCGGCCGTCGCCGGGCCGCTGAGACCTGAATACGTCACGTTCCAGGTGAGCTGTTTCGTGGCGGTGTCGAAGACGAGAGCGGCGGTACCCTTGCCCTCCGTGGTGATGGGCGGATTCTGCTGAGCGCCATCGAGCGTCGCCTTCATCTTCATCATGTCGGCCAAAGCCGGTGAAGCGCATAGGACGGAAGCCGAAACGGCCAGCGCCGAAAGCTTCGGCGAGAAGGATTGCATGCGCATGGGAATCTCCGTTGTGGCGGTGACATCCGCTGAAGCTGGATGCACTGGAACAACGGTTGTGGCGAGCGGATGTTTCCACCGGTAACGGCTATTTTACATCCCAGCAAAAAGGGCCGGTCGCCCGCCCCTTTCCGAATTGCAGGCTGCAGAGGCCAGGTTGATCGCCTCTACCCGACCGCCCTATTGATGGCCCTGCCCTACTTGATCGCCTTGTCGGTGATGGCAGTCGTGTAGGCGCCGGTCGGCTCCTTGGTGATGATCTTCTGGTCGAGCAGCGCCTTGGCGGTGCGCGCGTAGGTCGCCGGGTCGAGTTTGCCGTCGGCATTGTCGATCAGCTTGGCGACTTCGCCCATCATGCGCTTTTGGTGGTTCTCGTCCTGGCCGCCATTGTCCATGACGATGCCGGCCGCCTCGTCGGAATTGTCGACGGCGTATTTCCAGCCCTTCATCGAGGCGCGCACGAAACGCACCATCTTGTCCTCGAAGGCCGGATCCTTGAGCTTGTCCTCCAGGGCATAGAGCCCGTCCTCAAGCAGGTCGTTGCCCATGGCGGAGTAGTTGAAAACGATCAGCTCTTCCGGCTTGTAGCCGGCATCGATGAGCTGCCAATATTCGTTGTAGGTCATGACCGAAATGCAATCCGCCTGCTTCTGGATCAGCGGCTGCACGTCGAAACTCTGCTTCAGCACGGTGACGCCGTCCGGGCCGCCGTCGGTCTTCAGGCCGAGTTTGTTCATCCAGGCGTAGAACGGATATTCGTTGCCGAAGAACCAGACGCCGAGCGTATGTCCCTTGAAGTCGGCTTCGGTCTTGACCGGGCCATCCTTCGGACAGACCAGCTGCATGCCGGCCTTCTTGAACGGTTGGGCGATATTGACCAGCGGCACACCCTTTTCGCGGGCGGCGAGCGCGCCGCCCATCCAGTCAACGATGACGTCGGCGCCGCCGCCGGCGATCACCTGCTCCGGCGCGATATCGGGGCCGCCCGGCTTGATCTCGACCTCGAGGCCCTCGGCCTCGTAGAACCCCTTGTCCTTGGCGACGTAGTAGCCGGCGAACTGGGCCTGCGTGACCCATTTCAGCTGCAGCGTCACCTTGTCCGCGGCCATCGCCTGGAACGCGGCAAGCGACATCGCGCCGGCCAGCATCGAAATAACAAGTCTTTTCATGTTTTTACCCTCTGAAGTTAAGTGTTCACCCTTTAGGATCAGGATCTTCAATGCGCTCCTGATTCCAAACCCGCCACCGCTCTATCCACCACGGACGGAGGGATGCCAAAACGTAACGGCTCTCTCGAAAAGAGCGACCACGCCATAAAAGACCGAACCCGCAAGTGCTGCAACTGCGATTTCGGCCCAGACCATATCGATGTTCATCCGCCCGACTTCGGTCGAAATCCGGAATCCCATGCCGACCACCGGCGTGCCGAAGAACTCCGCGACAATGGCGCCGATCAGCGCCAGCGTCGAATTGATTTTCAGCGCGTTGAAGATGAAGGGGGCTGCCGCCGGCAACCGCAACTTGAACAGCGTCTGCCAGTAACTCGACGCATAGGTGCGCATCAGGTCGCGCTCCATGTGGCCGGAGGCGGCAAGGCCTGCGACCGTATTCACCAGCATCGGGAAGAAGGTCATGATGATGACGACGGCGGCCTTCGACTGCCAGTCGAAGCCGAACCACATGACCATGATCGGCGCCACGCCGATGATCGGCAGCGCCGACACCATGTTGCCAATCGGCAAAAGCCCGCGCCGCAGGAACGGCACGCGGTCGGCCGCGACGGCGGCGAGGAAGCCGGCGCCGCTGCCAACCACATAGCCGAAGATCACCGCCTTGAAGATGGTCTGCCGCACGTCGGCGGCCAGCACCGGCAGCGAATTGGCGATGCGCACGCCGATGGCGCTTGGCGGCGGCAGCAGGATGAAGGGGATGCCCGCGCCGCGCGTCACCGCCTCCCAGATGATCAGGATCCAGGCGCCGAAGATAGCCGGAATGATCAGCCTCAAAGCGGTCGCCGCCCAGCGCGAGGTCGGGCGAAGCGCGGACAGGGCTGTCACGCAGCGCCAGGCCAGAAGCCATGCCGCGGCAAGCAGCAAATAGAAGGATGCGCGAGCGGTCCCCTCATTGCCGGTTATGCCGGCGAGAAGCATCCACGCCGCGCCGTGCGCGCCAAGGAAGAGCAACACCACCCCAATCACCGGTGGGAAATTATCGGCCGCGATTGCCAGAAGCAGCAAAAGGAAAATCAAAGCCACGGTGGCGGCACCATAGCCGGGCGTGGCATTGACAAGCGGCAAAAGAAGGAGCGCTCCGGCAAGAAGGACAAGCGCGGCATACCCCTGCCAGGAACGAGGCGTGATCGACGAAAGGCTGAGGAGATCGCTCATGCCGGCCTCCCGCCCATGGCGCGGTCGACGATGCGCCCGGCCATGCCGACCACCATAACCAGCAGGGCTGCCACGACCGAGCCGGCAACCAGCGCCGACCAGATGTCGATGGTCTGGCTGTAATAGGCGCCGGCAAGCAGCTTGGCGCCGATGCCGGCGACGGCGCCGGTCGGCAGTTCGCCGACGATGGCGCCGACCAGGCTGGCGGCGACCGCCACCTTCATCGAGGTGAACAGGAACGGCACCGACGCCGGCACGCGCAATTTCCAAAAGGTCTGCGAGGGGCTGGCATTGTAGGTGTGCATCAGGTCGAGATGGGTGAGCTCGGGCGAACGCAAACCCTTGACCATGCCGACAGCCACCGGGAAGAACGACAGATAGGTCGAGATCAGCGCCTTCGGGATCAGCCCGGTGACGCCGATCGCCGCCAGCACGACGATGATCATCGGCGCCACCGCCAGGATCGGAATGGTCTGCGAGGCGATGATCC
>NZ_RZSX01000020.1:0-17495 GCF_004023105.1 Mesorhizobium sp. M5C.F.Ca.IN.020.32.2.1
GCTTCCCCACCGATGATGGCGTTCGAGCCAGGGGAACTGCGGCAACTGTTGGAAGACGAGCCTGCCTCCACTTGGGCACAAATCAATTCGACCCCACATGCGCGAGCGGACGGTGTTCATCAGCCAGCCCAGGCGCCGTGGCTCCCTGAACGCAGAAGATAACTTTGCGGAGGAGCGGTCACGCAACTGTCGGCGGCGCCGGGCCTCAGGGTGAATGGAAAGGATGGAGTGGCGGATGGTGTCGCGTGAAGGCGCAACACGCGTGCTGACCGACCTGATACGTAGGAAGTCGTTCATTGCTCCCAAATCGTATGTGAGGAACATTCCTGTCCCGGCTGCGCCGCGCGATGCTAGGTCGCGTTGTTCAGCGGGCCAAGCCGATGACACCTACGAAGCTACTGATCGGGCAGATCGCCGTTGTGTGCGCAATTGTCATTATCGGCGTATGGACGGCAACCCAATGGTGCGCTCAAATGCTGACCTACCAGACGCCTCTCGGCGCACCATGGTTTCTCTTCGCCGGCTGGCCAATCTACAAGCCGTGGAAGCTGTTTGAATGGTGGTTCCACTTCGATGCTTATGCGCCGGAGGTCTTCGACAAAGCCGGTACGCTTGCAGGCGCCAGCGGATTCCTGGGCTGTGCCGCCGCAATCGCTGGCTCGCTTTTGCGCGCGCGACAGCGCGGGTCGGTTACGACCTATGGGTCTTCACGGTGGGCCACGACTCATGAGGTCGAGACGGCAGGGTTGTTACGGCCGGCGGGCGTTTTCCTCGGTAGGCTGAACGATCGCTATCTGCGCCATGACGGCCCGGAGCACGTCATGGCATTTGCGCCGACGCGTTCGGGCAAGGGCGTGGGGCTGGTTGTTCCAACGCTACTTTCCTGGACCGGGTCTGCCATCATTCATGATATAAAAGGCGAAAATTGGCAGTTGACCTCCGGCTGGCGGTCGAAATTCTCGTACTGCCTTCTGTTCAATCCGACCGACCAGAGATCGGCACGCTACAACCCGCTGCTGGAGGTACGCAAAGGCCCAGATGAGATCCGAGACGTTCAAAACATCGCCGACATCCTCGTCGATCCCGAGGGCGCGCTGGAGCGACGGAACCACTGGGAGAAGACCAGCCATTCACTCCTAGTTGGCGCCATTTTGCACGTGCTCTACGCTGAAGAGGAAAAGACGCTGGCCCGCGTCGCCACCTTCCTGTCGGACCCGCAACGCTCGTTTGCCGCAACGCTACAGCGGATGATGACGACAAACCATCTCGGGACGGGGCATAACCCTCAGGTCCATCCCGTAGTGGCCTCGGCGGCTCGCGAACTCCTGAACAAGTCGGAGAACGAGCGCTCAGGCGTCCTCTCGACCGCCATGTCCTTTCTCGGGCTTTATCGTGATCCAACGGTCGCGACGGCCACTTCGTCCTGCGACTGGCGCATCGCTGACCTAGTGGATGGAGAGCGACCGCTGTCGCTCTATCTGGTCGTGCCGCCTTCGGATATCTCGCGCACCAAGCCTTTGGTGCGACTGATCTTGAACCAGATCGGCAGGCGGTTGACGGAGCGCCTGGAGGGGGACCCGAAGAAGAGCCGTAAGCATCAACTGCTCATGATGCTGGACGAGTTTCCGGCGCTCGGTCGCCTCGACTTCTTCGAGACGGCGCTCGCCTTCATGGCAGGTTATGGCATTCGCTCCTATCTGATCGCACAATCTTTGAACCAGGTTTCAAAGGCCTATGGCGAGAACAATGCTATTCTCGACAATTGCCACGTGCGAATTGCCTTTTCCTCCAATGACGAACGCACGGCCAAGCGCATCTCGGATGCCCTCGGCACCGCAACCGAACTTAGGTCGATGCGCAACTATGCGGGCCATCGGCTTGCGCCCTGGCTTTCGCATGTCATGGTGAGCCGCCAGGAAACCGCGCGCCCGCTCCTGACGCCAGGCGAGGTGATGCAATTGCCGCCGTCAGACGAATTGGTCCTGGTTTCTGGGTTGCCGCCGATCCGCGCCAAGAAGCTGCGCTATTATCAGGATCAGAATTTCACAGACCGGGTGCTGCCTGCGCCGGTGCTGCGCGACGGTCCCTATGCGGACTGCCCTGCATCACGCCCGGACGGCTGGACTGGACAAGTGTGCAGCGTCGATAGCCGACTTGCTGCGGACGACGAAAGCGCCGACGCGCCAGTTGAAGACGAGGGAGGCGTTCAGCAGCAACGCCATCCAAGCCTGCCCGTAGAAGACGTTGTTGTCTCTCAAGAGCCCGATCAGGCCGATCTGTTGAAGCCCGCAGACGATGACAGCGAAGCGCTCGCGGACAAGCGTGTCATGGATCGGATTTCCACTGCGGCCCGCGCCTACGGTATCAACGAGGGCAGGGGCGACGACAAGGATGTCATTCCCGGCTTCTGAAGTCCGCTGAGTTGCAGAGCGCATCTCAGCGTAGATAACGGCCATAAGCAATTTTGAGCGTCTGGCCGATCCTTCTCCCGTCGCCGGCGCAACGCCGGGCCGTCGGAACGAGCCGCATGAAGCCCCACCGCATTCGCCATCAGTTTCTGCTTGAGCCGGAGCTCAGCGAGAAACTGGACAACCTCAGTCGCGATCCGTCAACGACCAAATCAGCGATCGTGGCGAAGGCGGTCGAGGCGTTCATCGAGCGGCGTGGCGAGAACGAGTTCGATCGGCGCTACGGCGTAAGGCTTGACCGGCTCTCCCGCGACCTTGCCCACGTCAGGCGCGATGCCGAGGTGATCCTGGAGAGTCTGGCGCTCTTCATCCGCTTTTCGATCACGCTTCATGCCCACACGCCTGTGCCGGACAGGGCGACCCAGGCGATTGCCCAGGAGCGTTTTGACAAATTCGTTGAGCAGGTCGGCGGCCAGATCGCTTCCGGCAAAAGGTCGCTTAGCAAAGACAATGGTGGGGGAGGGGAAGGATGAGCTCTCATCCCGAGGCCGACCACCGGCGGCGTGTCATGCTGCGCACCGCCCTGGGTCCGGCAATCACCGAAGCCCTTGCCGATCCGTCCGTCATCGAGGTGATGGTCAATCCCGACGGTGCGCTGCGGCTCGACCGGCTGGGCGAGGGCCGAGTCAATACGGGCGTGCATCTGCACCCGTCCGAGGCGGAACGCATCATCCGCCTGGTCGCCTCCCATGTGCGGGTCGAGGCGCACGCGGACAATCCGATTGTCAGTGCCGAACTGCCGTCGGGCGAGCGCTTCGAGGGTCTGCTGCCGCCGGTCGTGCTCGCGCCATGCTTTGCCATCCGTAAACCAGCGGCAAAGCTCTACACGCTGGCCGACTATGTCGCGGACCGGATCATGCTGCCGCTGCAGGTCGATGTGCTCAAGAGGGCAGTCCGCGAGCGGCGCAACATCCTGGTCGCCGGCGGCACGTCTTCGGGCAAGACAACCCTTGCCAATGCGCTGCTGGCGGAGGTCGCAGAATGCGACGAGCGGGTGATCCTCATCGAGGACACGCGCGAACTGCAGTGCGCGGCCAGGGACTGCGTTGCCCTGAGAACGAGGCGGGGCTCGGTCACCCTTGCCGATCTCGTGCGCTCAACGCTGCGGCTCAGGCCCGACCGCATCATCGTCGGCGAAGTAAGAGGTGCGGAAGCACTCGACATGCTGAAGGCATGGAACACCGGGCACCCCGGCGGCATCGCCACGGTTCACGCCAATTCGGCGCGCTCCGCACTCTACCGTATCGAGCAGCTCGCACAGGAAGCAGTCGTCACCGTTCCCCGCCGCCTCATCGCCGATGCCGTCGACCTGCTCGTCTTCATCGCCGGCCGCGGCTCGTCGCGCCACATCGACGCAATCGCCGAGGTCACCGGTCTCGACGGCAGCGGCGATTACGCCGTTGCCCCGCTCACGCTTTCGCAACTCCAGCAGCTTTGAAAGGCCTTCCTCATGCGCAAGAAGCTTCGCTTTCTTTCGTCCACAGCGCTCGCGTTTCTTATCACGGCCCCCGTTTATGCGGCCGGCTCCGGCATGCCGTGGGAGCAGCCGCTGCAGCAGATCCTGGAGTCGGTGCAGGGACCGGTCGCCAAGATCGTTGCGGTGATCATCATTATCACCACCGGCCTGACGCTTGCCTTCGGCGACACCGCCGGTGGTTTTCGGCGCCTGATTCAGATCGTCTTCGGTCTGTCGATCGCCTTCGCGGCATCGAGCTTCTTCCTCTCCTTCTTCTCCTTCGGTGGTGGGGCGCTCGTCTGATGGCCGCCGGGGAGCAGCATATCGAGGGCTTCGCAGTACCGGTCCACCGGGCGCTGACCGAGCCGATCCTGCTCGGCGGGGCTCCGCGCGCGGTGGCGATCCTCAACGGTACAGTGGCCGCGGCCATTGGCTTCGGCTTGCAGCAATGGATTGCTGGTCTGGTGCTTTGGATCGCGGGCCACTCGTTAGCGGTCTTTGCCGCAAGACGCGATCCGGACTTCGCCAGCGTGCTTGTGCGCCACCTTCGTCTGAAGGGGTGGCTTGCATGCTGAACCTTTCGGAATATCGAAGCAAAGCCGACCGGCTTGCCGACCATCTACCCTGGGCTGCCTTGGTGGCGCCCGGCATCGTGCTCAACAAGGACGGCAGCTTTCAGCGGACGTTGCGGTTCCGCGGCCCGGATCTCGAAAGTGCGACGGAGGCTGAACTCGTCGGCATTTGCGGCCGGGCGAACAATGCTCTCAGACGCCTTGGCTCTGGCTGGGCATTGTTCTTTGAGGCCGAGCGCATAGAAGCGCTGGGCTATCCGAACTCGCATTTTCCTGACGCCGCGTCGTGGCTGGTCGACGAAGAACGCCGCGCTGCTTTCGAGGGGAAGGTAGCGCACTACGAGAGCCGCTATCATGTGACCTTAGTGTTTATGCCACCGCCCGACGCCCAGGCGCGCGCGGAAAGCGCGCTCGTCGACTCTCATTATTCCCAAGGAGAAAGAGACTGGCGCCAGGATCTGGCGAGGTTCCGTGACGAGACCAACCGCGTGCTCGATCTCTTCTCGGGCTTCATGCCCGAAGTACGCGTCCTCGATGATGCTCAGACGTTGACCTATCTCCACGGCACGATTTCGCCTCGACGCCATCCTATCATGGTCCCGGAAACGCCGATATATCTGGATGCCATCCTGGTCGATGCGCCGCTTGCCGGTGGCCTGGAGCCGATGCTGGGTGAGCAGCATCTTCGCACACTGACCATCCTCGGCTTTCCGAACCTCACCCGGCCCGGGATTCTCGATGCCCTCAATCATCAGGATTTCGCCTATCGCTGGATGACGCGCTTCATTCCGCTCGAGAAAACGGAAGCCACGAAGACGCTGACGCGGTTGCGCCGGCAGTGGTTTGCCAAGCGCAAATCGATCGTGGCAATCCTACGCGAGGTCATTACCAACGAGCCGGTCCCGCTTGTCGACAGCGATGCCGACAACAAGGCGCTCGATGCCGACGAAGCCCTTCAGGCATTGGGCGGCGATCATGTGAGCTTCGGCTATCTCACCACGACCGTGACGGTGTGGGGCGAGGATCGCCAAGCCGCTGCAGAGAAGCTTCGCGCGGTCGAGCGCATCATCAATGGGATCGGTTTCACCACGATCCGAGAAGGCGTCAATGCGGTCGAGGCTTGGCTCGGCTCATTGCCTGGCCATGTCTACGCTAACGTTCGCCAACCGCTCGTTCATACTTTGAACCTTGCCCATCTCATGCCGCTGTCGTCGGTTTGGGCCGGTCCTGCGACAAACGAGTATCTCGCGAAAGTCACCCAAACCGAAGCGCCACCGCTTCTCGTTGCCGAGACCAGCGGGTCGACACCGTTTCGGCTTTCCACCCACGTCGAAGATGTCGGCCACATGCTGGCTGTTGGTCCGACCGGCGCCGGCAAGTCGGTTCTGCTTGCTCTGATTGCTCTGCAGTTCAGGCGCTATGCCGGCGCCCAGGTTTATGTCTTCGACAAAGGCAATTCGGCCCGTGCTGCAACACTTGCCATGGGTGGAGAACACCACGCGCTAGGAGCGGACGGTTCCCTTGCCTTTCAGCCACTGCGCAGCATCAACGACCAGGCTAGCCGAAGCTGGGCGGCCGAATGGATCGCCAGCCTTATTGCCCACGAGAACGTCACCGTCACGCCGGAGGTGAAGGAGGCTATCTGGTCAGCGCTGGCCAGCCTTGCCACCGCGCCGGCGCAGGAACGCACACTGACCGGCCTTTCGGTCCTGCTTCAATCCAATGCGCTGAAGTCCGCATTGATGCCCTACACGCTCGACGGTCCCTTCGGCCGCCTGCTCGATGCCGATCATGATGGGCTGGCCTTGTCGGATGTGCAGTGTTTCGAGACCGAGGAGCTGATGCACAGCCAAGGCGCTTTGCTGCCGGTGCTTACCTATCTGTTCCAGCGACTTGAGGAACGGTTCGACGGACGGCCCACGCTGATCATGCTCGACGAGGCGTGGGTCTATCTCGACAATCCGCTGTTCGCCGCCCGCATCCGCGAATGGCTGAAGGTGCTGCGAAAGAAGAACGTGTCGGTTGTCTTCGCTACGCAGTCGCTGGCTGATATCGCGGGCTCTGCCATAGCGCCGGCAATCATCGAAAGCTGCCCGCAGCGCATTTTCCTTCCCAATGATCGTGCCGTGGAACCCCAGGCGCGCACAGCCTACGAACGCTTCGGTTTAAGCGAGCGGCAGATCGAATTGATCGCCCGCGCCACGCCGAAGCGTCAGTATTATCTGCAATCGCGCCGCGGCAACCGTCTGTTCGAGCTCGGGCTTGGCCCCATCGCTCTTGCGCTTTGCGGTGCTTCCGATCCGGCCACGCAGACTCTGATCGACAGGATCCTGTCCGAAGACGGGCAAGGCAGCTTTGCCTCGCAGTTCCTGATCGCGCGCGGCCTCGATTGGGCCGGCGAACTTCTCAAGCAATTCCCTCAACCAGACAAGGAGCAATTAGCATGATGCGGCGACGCCTTCTCTCCGGCCTGATCACCGTTTCCCTGATCGCCAAGCCTATGGCCGACTATGTGCAGCCCGCCTACGCCCTTATCGTGTTCGATCCGTCCAATTATGCGCAGAACGTGCTGACGGCCGCGCGCGCCCTGGAGCAGATCAACAACCAGATCCAGTCGCTGCAGAATCAGGCGACCATGCTGCAGAACATGGCGCGCAATCTTCAGCGTCTGGATTTCTCTTCCGTTGGCCAACTCACCGGTTCGCTCCATCGCATCGACGGCTTGATGGACCAGGCGAGTGGCCTCAGCTTTGATCTGGGCAAGCTTCAAGACCAGTGGCGCAGCCAATATCCGGAAAGCTACGACGCCACGATCAAGGTCAGCGATGTGGCGAGTGCTGCGCGCGAGCGTTGGCAAAGCGCCATGCAGGCGTTCCGCCAGACCATGGGGGTCCAGTCGCAAATCGTCGAGAACGTCCGCGCCGACGGCGATCTGCTCGCCGATCTCGTCAACCGCAGCCAAGGGGCGGCCGGTGCGCTTCAGGCAAGCCAGGCCACCAACCAGCTGATAGCGCTTTCGACAAAGCAGCAGATGCAGATCCAGACGCTGCTCGCAACGCAGTTTCGAGCTGAGGCCGAGGATGCCGCCCGCAAGGCCCAGTCAGAGGAAGCCGCCCGCGAGATGACGAAGCGATTCTTGGGTACCGGCTCGGCTTATCCCGGCAATTAATCACGAGTTCATCACGACGAGGAAGGCAGCGGCATGAACGACCTTGGCGTCATCGATCGCTTCATGGAGACCTTCATCCGCTACATCGACAGCGGGTTCGGTCTGCTCTCGGGCGACGTCGCCTTCCTCACTACCATTCTGATCGGCATTGACATCACACTTGCCGGCCTGGCGTGGGCGCTCGGCGAGGAGACCAGCGTTCTCGGCCGGCTTGTCCGCAAGGTGCTCTATGTTGGCGTCTTCGCCTTCATCCTGAACAATTTCAAGAACCTCGCCGATATCATTTATCGTTCTTTTGCCGGTCTCGGGATTAATGCGTCGGCCGGCAATCTGTCGGCAGACAATCTCCTGCGCCCGGGCCGCATTGCCGCGACCGGTTTCGAAGGTGCTTGGCCAATGCTTGACCAAGCCAGTCAGCTCCTGGGCTTCCCGGAAATCTTCGGCAACGCACTGACCATCTTCGTGCTGCTGATGGCCTGGTTCCTGGTCATCATCGCCTTCTTCATCCTTTCCATCCAGCTTTTCATCACCATCCTTGAGTTCAAGCTCACCACGCTGGCAGGTTTTGTTTTAATTCCATTCGCACTTTGGAACCGTTCAGCGTTCCTGGCCGAACGCGTGCTCGGCCATGTTATCTCGTCAGGCATCAAGGTGATGGTGCTCGCCGTCATTGTCGGCATCGGCTCCACGCTCTTCGGGGAGTTCGCTTCCGCATTGCAAGGCAAGGAGCCGGATCTGGCCGCTGCCATGTCCCAGGTACTGGGCGCACTGGCACTGCTTGGCCTTGGCATTTTTGGGCCGGGGATCGCGTCGGGTCTTGTCTCAGGCGCACCGCAGCTTGGCGCGGGCGCCGCCCTCGGCACGACCGCGGCGGCAGCGGGTGTATCACTCGTTGCTGGAGGCACGGCATTTTCTGGCGCGCGTATGGCAACCAGCGGCGGTCTCGCCGCCATCCGCGCCGGCACAACAATGGGATCGGCTGCTTCCACGTCCTGGCAGATCGGGCGCGCAACCTCGCCCGACGTTGGCCTCTCCGGTGTGGCTGCTGGAATGCATGGTGTAACCAGTGCCGCTGGCGGCGCCGCTATACGCGTAGCGCGATCCGCCACTGCAAGTGTTGGGCGCAACGCCGATGCCGGGCGCGATGCCGCGTGGACCGCGACCGGCGGCACGCCGACCGCGTCAATGACCGAGCGCTCTGCCGGTTCGGCCACTGTTTCGGCGCCGACGTGGGCAAGGCGCCTACGTTCTGAACAGACCGCCCGTGCACATCGCCACGCTGCCATGCAAGCTGTCCGAGACGGAGACCGGCCGGGAGGCAGCGCCAACCCCTCTCTCAACGACAAGGATGACTAGATGCTCTTCAAGCGACCCGTGCACCGTTACGGCAAAACACCCGAACCGGTCACGCCGTATCAAAAAGCCGCCCAGCTGTGGGACGAGCGCATCGGCTCATCTCGACTGCAGGCCAGGAACTGGCGGCTCATGGCCCTTGGGTGCCTGGCCTTGGCGACCGGACTTTCCGGCGGACTCGTATGGCAGTCGATGCAAAGCCGTGTCGTGCCTTACGTCGTCGAGGTCGATGGCTTCGGCGAGACGCGCGCCGTCGCGCCGGCAATCCGGAATTATGAGCCCTCGGATGCTCAGATCGCCTGGCATCTCGGCCGCTTCATCCAGAATGTCCGTTCCGTTTCCACCGATCCGGTTTTGGTACGGCAGAACTGGTTCGCAGCTTACGACTTTGCTAGCGATCGCGCAGCGCTCTTCCTCAACGAATACGCCAAGGCGAACGACCCCTTCGGTCAGATCGGAACGCGCAGTGTCTCGGTACAGGTCACCAGCGTGGTCAGGGCCTCCGAAAGTTCATTCCAGGTCAAATGGACCGAGCAGGTGTTTGAGCGCGGAAGCCTTGCCAGCACGATGCGCTGGACTGCGATCCTCACGATCGTGATCCGCTCGCCAAGCAATACGGATCAGCTGCGCAAGAATCCGCTCGGCGTCTTCATCAACGCCATTGACTGGTCACGCGAGCTCGACAGCGCCGTCCCACCCCCCCTTTCTCCGACGGAGTCCACCAATGAAAGATAAAATGTCACCGATTCGTGCCGTGCTGATCCTATCGGTGTCGGCAGCGGTCGTTTCCGCTTGTGCATCGAAGAAGGTGCCGCCGCCTGAGATTTCCTATGACGCTGCTGACTTCAAACCGGCCGCGATCGAGAAGGCGCCGGAGAGGCCGATTAGAATTGTCGAGGTGCCAAAACCACTGCCGCTGCCTGGCCAATTGCAGCCCGAGTCCGGCAAGGCCGAGGACAAGCGCCCCCCTGAAGAACGCGTCGCTGATGCCAACAAAGCCGCGACCCAGCAACCCACCAAGTACGGGTATGTTAATGCCGTGCAAGTCTACCCCTTCACCGATGGCGCGCTTTATCAGCTCTATGCCGCGCCGGAGCGCGTGACCGACATCGCTCTGCAGCCGGGCGAGAAACTAACCGCCGTGTCGGCTGGCGACACCGTGCGCTGGGTCATAGGCGATACCGCAAGCGGCACCGGTGACAATCAGCGCACCCATGTTCTGGTGAAACCCTTCGCGCCGGGTCTTGCCACCAATGTCGTCATTACGACGGACCGGCGGACCTATCATTTGCAGCTTCAAAGCACCGAGAAGACAGCAATGGCGGCAATCTCCTGGACCTACAGCCAAGACCAGATCATCGCGCTTCGCCAGCGCAATGCTCAAGCCGAGGCAGTTACACCGGTCGCGTCGAATATCGCGCTCGAAAACCTTCGCTTTCGCTACTCGATCAGTGGCGACACACCGCCCTGGAGACCGACGCGAGCCTTCGACGACGGCAGCAAGGTCTATATTGAGTTCCCTCGTCGCATAGATCAGGGCGAGGCGCCACCACTCTTCATCGTCGGCGCAGATGGGAGCAGCGAGCTCGTCAACTATCGCGTGCGCGGCAACTATTACATCGTCGATCGGCTCTTCGCCGCGGCCGAACTTCGCCTCGGCACCAAGCAGCAGCAGGTGATCCGCATCAGCAGGATTGACGACAGGCAACCGCTACGGCGGATCTCGCTCTTTTCGCGTTCCAGCCGGTGAGGTGAGGGCTCATGATCGAAAATTCCCGCTCTGGCATCCCGCCGAAACTGGATCCCGAGGAACTGCAGCTTCGGGCCTCTCCCCGCCGCGTGGTGCGGTTCAGGCGCGGTGTGATCATCGCGATCGCAGCGCTCGGATCCGGCGCTGTGTTCGGCGTTGCCATGATGGCGCTCCAGGGGCCGGCCCTTCGCATCAGGGATCAGGCGGAAGATCCCTACAGCACTGAGCGCAAACCAACCGTCGAGGGACTCGATACGCTTCCCCATGACTATTCCGGCATGAAGCCGAAGCCTCCCGTCCTTGGGCCACCTTTGCCGGGCGACCTCGGTCGCCCCATCCTCGAGCGGCAGCGCCAGCTCGGCATCGTGCCGGGTCAAGACATCTCGGCCGAGGAGCAGCGTCTAGCGCAGCAGGCGATCGAAGCGCGTGAATCGCAGGTGCTTTTCCGCGTCGAAAATCGAGCTCAACAGACAGATGTCGGTGAGAGCGTGCAAACTGCTCAGCATCCATTTGAGGCACTTCCCCAATCCGAAGCAGCACGCGCGTCAGCCTCGGTGGCGCCGGCGGAAGGCGACCAGAACAATCAGCAGCGAAAGCTTGATTTCCTCAGCCAGCGGAGCACTGGCGGGATCTACAATCCGCATGCGCTGCAGACGCCGATCTCGCCGTATCAACTGATGGCTGGCAGCGTGATTGCCGCCAGCCTGATCACCGGCATCAATTCCGATTTGCCGGGCCTTGTCGTCGCGCAAGTCACCGAGAATGTGCACGACACGGTCACGGGCAACATATTGCTGATTCCGCAGGGCTCACGTCTTATCGGCGTCTACGACAGCGTCGTCGCGTTCGGGCAAAAGCGAGCGCTGCTGGTCTGGCAGCGCATTCTGCTGCCCGACGGCTCGTCGGTCGAAATCGACAATCTGCCCGCGAGCGACACCGCCGGCTACGCAGGGCTGGAAGACAAAGTCGATTTCCACACCTGGCAGCTGATCAAGGGGGTGGCGCTTGCCACATTGCTCGGTGTCGGCACGGAATTCAGCCTCGGCGAAAACGAGAGCGATCTGGTCAAGGCGATCCGGGAATCAGCCCAGCAGAACGCCAGTCGAGCCGGCCAGCGCATCACCGAAAAAAACCTCAATATCCAGCCCACCATCATCGTCCGCCCAGGTTGGCCACTGCGCGTCATCGTGCACAAGGACATCGTGCTGCGGCCATACGCGAGTTGAGCAGGAGTTACCATGGCTGACCTGAAACTTGGAAAGCTTCCAGACCGAACAGCTTCGAAGATCACCATTACCGTCAGCGCGGAGCTGGGCCAAACACTCAAGGAGTATGCTGCACTTTACCGTCAGACCTATCGTCAGTCTGAAACCGTGGCAGAACTCATCCCTTTCATGCTGGCGGCGTTTCTGGAAGGCGACCGAGCCTTTGCCAAGGCCCGAAAAGAAGGTCTGCCGACGGAGCTTGCCGAAAAATCGTGACTCCTCCGCTAGAGGCAGCTGGAACATTGCCTAGCTGTCGCGGCCTACCTGCTCCTCGCGAAGCATAGGATCAAACACCTTGGAATGCAGGTATGCGTAAGAGAGGATGTGGAAGGAAATACCGCGCAACAGCCTAAGTTTGCATTTTCGATTGGATGCGGTAGTCGCCTATGAGCGGTCAAAATGAAACGCAGCTGGTTCGCGATCGACCAAACGGCGAGCGCACTGTGCTTTGCTCAGACCGCCACCGAGTGCCTCGCCGTTCCCCCTTTGAAATATGTATCGAACTTGGCCGCGATGGTTCGAACGAAGGGGCGACTTTCAGCCCGTACGACGAAACTGTCGCCATCGAATTCAAGCGCTCGGGCAGGATCGTGGAGGGCGATGGACCTCGAGCGATGAAGGAGCTTCTCGCCGGCTTTGCCGAACCGCTCCACCAGATCGACTGCCGAGAAGGCAAAATCACACATCAGCCGCTCGATTATCCAGCCACGGACGCGATCGTCGTCGGAAAGGGCAACGCCCCGGACGGCAGCCAACCCGCCATCCGCAACCATGCGCCCGTACCCGGCAGTCGAAGCCATGTTCTGCACGTAGCCTTGGCGAAAACGACCGATGGACGAAGGGCCAAGTCCGATCAGTGTCGGGCAGCGATCCTCGGTGTAGCCCTGAAAATTGCGATGCAAAACCCCTGCGCGGGCCGCTATGGCCAGCGCATCGTCGGGCTTCGCGAAATGATCGAGTCCTATTGCCTCATATCCCTTGGCGACAATTGCCCGCGCCGCGAGTTGAGATTGGGCGAAACGCTCGGTGGGACTCGGCAGCCATGCCTCGTCGATCATCGTCTGATGCTTCTTGAACCAGGGCACATGTGCGTAGCCGAACAGAGCCATCCGGTCTGGTTCCAAGGTCAGTGCCTGCGCCACCGTGGAACAGATCGTCTCGCGTGTCTGATTCGGGAGCCCGTAGAGCAGGTCCAGATTGACCGATTCAACGCCCCGCGAACGAACCCCGTCGACGACTGCCTTGGTCTGCAAAAAACTTTGCTCACGATTAATTGCTTTTTGCACTTGCGGATCGAAATCCTGCACGCCGAGGCTCGCCCGCGTTACGCCGATTTGAGCAAGCGCATCAAGGCGCGCCTTGTCCATGTCGTTGGTTCCGATTTCGATGCTGACCGTAGCATCCGGGAGAAGGTCGAAGCTGTCCCGCAAGGCCGCTCCAAGAGCAACCATGTCATCGGGCCTCAGCATCGTTGGCGAACCGCCACCGAAGTGGATTGCACGGACATGTGCCTTGCCACTCACCAGACCGGCAATCGTGACGATTTCGGCATTCAGCGAGCGCAGATAAGCGGCCACCGGCTCATATTGGTGCGTCTGCTTGGTGTGACAGGCGCAGAACCAGCAGAGCTTGTCGCAGTAAGGAATGTGCAAATACAGCGAGATTTCGTCGCCACTTTCCAGCGCCTCCAACCAGCCACGGTAAATGGCAGCATCGACCCCGGAATGGAAATGCGGCGCCGTCGGATAGCTTGTGTAGCGTGGGACGTTCTCGCTGAGTTTGACAGCTATTTCCGATTGCATCTCGCGTTCACCGTGTTGCCCGCCGAACACTGCACGCATCGCTGAAGCAGACCCTGATCTCGATCAGCCGCGCGCATGGACAAACCGCCGCAGGACTTCTCTACCCTGGATGGGTATCCTGCCGGCAGTTAGGATCGGGTAAAGCGAACGCATGACCTTTCGGCAAGACATTCATACTTCCGGCATTCCTGTTCTTTGCCTCCCTTGCGAGGCACGGCGTCGCGGTGTCTGCGGTGCGCTCGATCCAGACAATTTGGTTGGGCTCGCCAAGACTTGCTCGCGTCGCCGGATCGAGTCAGGAATGGAGTTGACCGGCGAGGCACAGAACGTCGACAGCTACTCGAACGTGCTTTCAGGCGTGGTAAAGCTATCAAAGAGCCTGTCGGATGGGCGCCAGCAGATCGTCGGTCTCCAGTTTGCACCGAATTTTCTGGGACGTCCTTTCAAGGTGGAAAGCTCGATCAATGCGGAAGCGGCAACAGCAGTCACGCTGTGCTCGTTTCCGCGAGCGGCCGTCGAACGGATGATGAAGGCGTCACGGGAATTCGAGCATCGCCTGCTCAAACAGACGCTGAATGAACTCGATGAGGCGCGCGAGTGGATGGTGACGCTGGGGCGCAAGACAGCTCCGGAAAAGGTGGCGAGTTTTCTCCTCATGATGGCCCGGAATATCGATTCCAGTCTCGACGCGGCTTCCAGGTCAGCGTCCTTCGATCTGCCGCTGACGCGTGCCGAAATCTCTGATTTCCTTGGAATTACCAACGAAACCGTGAGCCGCCAACTGACGCGATTGCGGGCTGACGGGGTGATTCGGATTGAGAACGCACGCCATGTGACGGTGGACAGCATAAGCCGTCTGGAGAAGCGCTGTGGCGGCGGACGCGAGCGGCCCTAAGCGGCGAGGCCCATGTCGCATGGCTCCGGGGCGGGCCGTGCTTGCCTTCTAATGCGATGTCGCCGCGCCTTCGAAGAAGCGGCGTCACGGTCGAGACAGACAGCTTTCGGGCTTTGATAGGGACGACGACCAATCGCCAGGTGTGTTTCGGCACATACCGGCGAAGCACGGTCCTTAAGCTGCCACGGCTCGGCCGAACGATCGCGTTCGTTTCCAATGGGATCCGAACAACGTTTGGCAGGGCATCGGCAATAGCATCCAACGCGTCGCAGAGCCTCAGCTTTCGCCTCAATCGATCGCGTCTGCGCCCGCCCAACCCAGGGAACGCCTTCCATGAGGGGGTGAGCCCGCGCTGCGTTCCTCGTTCATTCGCCACCTGCTGATTGCGCCGCCGACACAAAATCGTGCGGCCTGACATAGATCAGGGCGAGGGGGCGGCGGCTGCGCAATTAGTGCGCTGCGGATTTGGCATCCACCAGATTCGAGATCGGGATCTGCAATGAAATTCGGCACAGAGATCGTCCTTCTAAGCGTGTTCGCTTTTGCGGCCCTGGTGGCCGCCGGCTTCGGCGTGGATGAACCTTTCCGCCGACATATGTGGGTGTTGTTCTTCGCAGTGGCTGGTTTCACTGCGATCCTGTTGCGCAACACGGAGTTCAAGCCAGCAGCTCCGATTGACCCATCCGCTTACATGGATGGTCCGATCCGCTACGGCGCGATCGCCACCGTGTTCTGGGGTGTCGTCGGGATGCTGGTCGGCGTGGTGATCGCGCTTCAGCTCGCCTATCCCGATCTCAACATCCAGCCCTGGTTCAATTTCGGCCGTTTGCGGCCGCTGCATACATCCGGTGTCGTCTTCGCCTTCGGTGGCAACGCGCTGCTTTGCACGTCTCTGTATGTCGTGCAGCGCACCTGCCGCGCCCGCCTCTTCGGCGGTGATCTCGCCTGGTTCGTCTTCTGGGGCTACCAGCTGTTCATCGTCATGGCCGCGACCGGCTATCTGCTCGGCATCACCGAGGGCCGCGAGTACGCCGAACCCGAATGGTATGTGGATGTCTGGCTGACCATCGTCTGGGTCGCCTACCTCATTCTGTTCCTTGGCACGATCCTGAAGCGCAAGGAACCGCATATCTACGTCGCCAACTGGTTCTACCTGTCGTTCATCGTGACCATCGCGATGCTGCATGTGGTCAACAACCTGTCGATGCCAGTCTCGTTCCTGGGCTCCAAGAGCTACTCCGCCTTTTCCGGGGTCCAGGACGCGCTGACCCAATGGTGGTACGGCCACAACGCGGTCGGCTTCTTTCTCACCGCCGGCTTCCTTGGCATGATGTATTATTTCGTGCCCAAGCAGGCGAACCGGCCAGTCTATTCGTACCGGCTGTCGATCGTCCATTTCTGGGCGATCATCTTTCTCTACATCTGGGCTGGCCCGCATCACCTGCACTACACCGCCTTGCCAGATTGGGCGCAGACGCTCGGCATGGCGTTCTCGATCATGCTGTGGATGCCGTCCTGGGGCGGCATGATCAACGGCCTGATGACGCTGTCCGGCGCCTGGGACAAGCTGCGCACCGATCCGATCATCCGCATGATGGTGATGGCCGTCGCCTTCTATGGCATGTCGACCTTCGAAGGCCCGATCATGGCGATCAGGGCGGTCAATTCGCTGTCGCATTATACCGACTGGACCATCGGCCACGTCCATTCGGGCGCGCTCGGCTGGGTTGGCATGATCTCGTTCGGCGCAATCTACTACATGGTGCCGAAGCTCTGGAACCGTCACCGGCTCTACTCGCTGCGGCTCGTCACTTGGCACTTCTGGCTGGCGACACTCGGGATCGTCGTCTACGCCTCGGTCATGTGGGTGTCAGGCATCATGCAGGGCCTGATGTGGCGTGAATACGACCAGCAGGGCTTCCTGGTCTATTCCTTCGCCGAAACCGTCGCTGCCATGCACCCATACTACGTCATGCGCGCCATCGGTGGGGCCATGTACCTCTCCGGCGCCCTTATCATGGCCTGGAACATCACCATGACCATCCTCGGCCACCAGCGCGAGGAGGAGCCGATGCCGAGCCCCGTCGCCATCCGACCTGCGCGATCAGGAGCCAGGTAATGGGCTTGATGGACAAACACGCAATCATCGAGAAGAACGCCACGCTTCTTCTCGTTGGCTCGCTGCTCGTGGTGACGGTCGGCGGTATCGTCGAGATAGCGCCTCTCTTCTATCTCGACAATACGATCGAGAAGGTGGAAGGCATGCGCCCCTATTCGCCGCTCGAACTTGTCGGGCGCAACATCTATATGCGCGAGGGCTGCTTTCTCTGCCATAGCCAGATGATCAGGCCGTTCCGCGACGAAGTTGAGCGCTATGGCCACTACAGCCTGGCTGCCGAGTCCATGTACGATCACCCCTTCCAGTGGGGATCGAAGCGCACCGGGCCGGATCTCGCCAGAGTTGGCGACCGCTACTCGAATGCATGGCATGTCGCGCATCTTACCGACCCGCGCTCGGTGGTGCCGGAATCGATCATGCCGAGCTATGGGTTCCTGAAAGACACGCCGATCGACGTGAAGGATTTCTCGACGCATCTGGTCGCCAACAGGCGTGTAGCCGTCCCTTACACCGATGACATGATCGCGCACGCCAATGCGGATCTGGCGGCGCAGGCCGATCCCAATGCCGACACATCAGGCCTTGAGGCGCGTTACCCCAAAGTCAAGATCGGCGACTTCGACGGCAACCCGCAACAGGTCACCGA
>NZ_RZSX01000210.1:0-8175 GCF_004023105.1 Mesorhizobium sp. M5C.F.Ca.IN.020.32.2.1
GTCCGCTATAGGCATCAAGAACGTGACCATAAACGAGCCGCATTTCCAGGGTCATTTCCCGGATCAGCCGGTCATGCCGGGCGTGCTGATCGTCGAGGCGATGGCGCAGACGGCCGGCGCCATCTGCATCCGCAGCCTTGGCACCGAAAAACCGTCGCTGGTCTATTTCCTGACCATCGACAATGCCAAATTCCGTAAACCGGTCGTTCCCGGCGACCAGTTGAAGATCCATGTGAAGAAAATCAAGAAACGTGGCAACCTTCTCAAATTCGCCTGCGAGGCTCTGGTCGACGGCGTCAAGGCCGCGGAAGCCGAGATCTCGGCGATGATGGTTACGAGCGACTGACGATCGAATGCTTATGAAAATCCAGACAGTCATCCATCCATCGTCGGTCATCGAGGCCGGCGCAAAAATCGGCGAAGGCGTCCGCGTCGGGCCATTCTGCCACATCAGCGCCGACGCGGTGATCGGCGACCGCGTCGAACTGGTCAGCCACGTCTCGGTGATGGGCGCGACCATCATCGGTGCGTCGACCAAAGTGTATCCGATGGCGACACTGGGCGCGCCGCCGCAGAACACCAAGCACAAGGGCGGCCGCACCACGCTGGTCATCGGCGAGAACTGCACGATCCGCGAAGGCGTGACCATGCACCTCGGCACCGATTCCAGCCGCGGCGAGACGACGATTGGCGACAACGGCAACTTCCTTGCCTACGCCCACATCGCCCATGACTGCATCGTCGGCAAGAATGCCACCTTCGCCAATCAGGCGACGCTGGGCGGCCATTGCGAGATCGGCGACAACGTCTATATCGGTGGCCTCACCGCTGTTCATCAGTTTGTCCGCGTCGGCGACAACGCCTTTCTCGGCGGTTGCTCGGCAATCGTCGGGGATGTCATTCCCTACGCCATCGCCGTCGGCAATCGCGCCAGCCTTCGCGGACTCAACATCATCGGCCTGAAGCGCGCGGGCCTGCCGCGCTCCGAGATCCATACGCTGCGCAAGGCCTACAGGACGATCTTCGATCGCTCCCGAACCGTCGGCGAAAATGTCGAGTTCGCCAAGGCGGAATTCGCCTCGTCACCGACCGCCATGAAAATCATCGATTTCATCGCCAGTCGCGGCAAGCGGCATTATGCCGTCCCGTCGCTCAAGGCTGGCGACGGCGACGATGCAGATGACGAAGATTGAGGCCACTCGGACGGGTCTTGATCTCGCGCCAGACTCCAAGGTCGGCATCATTGCCGGCGGCGGCAGTCTGCCGGTCGAAGTCGCCAGGGCGCTTGGTGGGCAAGGTAAGTCTCCCTTCGTGGTAATCGTGGCGGGCGAGGTCGACCGCATATCCGATTTCGACGCCTACGAGCAGGCGACGTTGAGGCTGGAGGATGTCGGCTCACTGCTGCCGACGCTCAAAAATCATCATGTTACCCATTTGGTGACAGCGGGCCATATCACGCGCCGTCCCCGGCTGAGCGCCATGCGCCTCAATCTCGGCCTGCTCGCCTGGGTGCCCAGCCTTCTTGTCGGTGTAACCCAAGGCGACGACACGGTGCTGAAACTGTTCGTGCGGAGGATCGAGCGCAGCGGCATCAACGTTGTCGGCGCCCATGAGATCGTGCCGGAATTGGTCGCTGCCGAAGGCGCGCTAACCAAGGCTATGCCGCGGAAATCCGATTGGCGCGACATCGAAGCGGCGCATACGGCGGCAAAGGCCATCGGCGCGCTGGATATCGGCCAGGCGGCTGTTGCGATCGGCGGCCGCGCCATCGCGCTGGAGGGCGTCGAGGGCACTGACGGATTGCTCGATCGAACAAGGCAGTTGCGCGACCATGGCAGGCTGGCCGGCAGAACGCGCGGCGTCCTGGTCAAATGCGCCAAGCCCGGCCAGGAGTTGCGCGCCGACCTGCCCTCCATCGGCCCGCAGACGGTCGAGGCGGCGCATGCCGCCGGACTTGCCGGCATTGCCATCGAAGCCGGCCGCTCGCTGGTTCTGGAAGGCCCTACCGTCGTTGCCCGCGCCAATGCGCTCGGCCTGTTCGTGATCGGCCTGCCTGCTGCGGAGCCGATGCATGGCGACTAAGAAACCGCTGAAGATCGCCATCGTCGCCGGCGAGGAATCCGGCGACCTGCTTGGCGCCGACATCGTAGCGTCGCTCAAGCGCGCGACTGGCCGCGAGGTCCGGCTCGTCGGCATCGGCGGCCGGCATTTGCAGGCGCTCGGCCTCACGCCGCTCTTCGACGGCGGCGAGATCGCGCTGATGGGCCTGAGCGCCATCCTGCGCGACCTGCCGCGCCTGATGCGACGGATCAGCCAGACGGCCGACGCGGTCGCCGGTGAAAAGCCCGACTGCCTCATCACCATCGACAGCCCGGATTTTTCGCTGCGCGTGGCGAAGAAGGTGCGTGCCGCCGATACGGCAATCCCGATCATCCACTATGTCTGCCCGAGCGTCTGGGCGTGGCGGCCGGGCAGGGCGGAAGCGATGAAACCGTATGTCGATCATATCCTCTGCATCCTGCCTTTCGAGGTGAAGGAGCTCGCCCGCCTCGGCGGTCCGCCCGGCACCTATGTCGGCCATCGCCTTACGCACGATCCGGGCGTGCTCGGCGCTGCCAAGGCGCAAAGCCTGCCGCGCGACCTGCCCGAGGATCGTGTGAAGACACTGCTTGTGCTGCCCGGCTCGCGTCGCGGTGAGGTGCGACGGCTAGTTGGCCCGTTTGGCAAGACGATCTCGATCCTCCGCGCACGCGGACACCGCTTGCGCCTGCTGTTGCCGACGGTGCCGCATGTCGCCGACCTAGTCAGGGCTTCGGTGGCAAGCTGGGACGAGAAGCCGGAGATCATCCTCGATACCGAACGCAAATGGCAGGCCTTCGGCAAGGCCGATGCAGCGCTGATCGCATCGGGAACGGTGTCGCTGGAACTGGCGCTGTCGGGCGTGCCGATGATCTCCTGCTACCGGCTCGATCCGGTCATGCGGATTGCCCAGCGCCTGATCACCGTATGGAGCGCCGCCTTGCCCAATCTCATCGCCGATCGCCCGATCGTGCCGGAAAGCTACAACGAATATGTGCGGCCGCACTATCTGGCGCGGCAGTTGGAGGCGCTTTTTTCCGACACCCCCTATCGTGCATGGCAGAAGGACGGTTTTGCCGAGGTGGCCAGACGCATGGCCGTTGACAAACCTTCCGGCGATATCGCTGCGGGGGTCGTGATGAGATACATTCAAAGGGTGAGTAGTGAGTAGTGAAGATAGCAGAGCACCGCTCGACGTCTAGAATTCCTATTTACTACTTACTACTCACTTCTTCTATTCACCGTTTAGCAATCGGCACGTAGTCGCGTTCCGGCGCACCTGTATAGAGCTGGCGCGGGCGACCGATCTTCTGGTGCGGATCCTCGATCATCTCCTTCCACTGCGCGATCCAGCCGACGGTACGGGCGACCGCGAACAGCACGGTGAACATGGTGGTGGGGAAGCCCAGCGCCTTCAGCGTGATGCCGGAATAGAAATCGACGTTCGGATAAAGCTTCTTCTCGATGAAATAGGAGTCGGTCAGCGCGATCTTTTCCAGTTCCATGGCGATGTCGAGCAGCGGATCATCTTTGATGCCGAGTTCGCCCAAAACCTCATGTGCGGTCTTCTGCATGATCTTGGCGCGCGGATCGTAGTTCTTGTAGACGCGGTGGCCAAAGCCCATCAACCGGAACGGATCGTTCTTGTCCTTGGCGCGGGCGATGAATTCCGGGATGTGGTCGACATGGCCGATCTCGCCCAGCATGTTCAAGGCCGCCTCGTTGGCGCCGCCATGAGCCGGTCCCCACAGGCAGGCGATGCCGGCGGCGATGCAGGCAAACGGGTTGGCGCCCGACGAGCCGGCGAGGCGAACGGTCGAGGTCGAGGCGTTCTGCTCGTGATCGGCATGCAGGATGAAGATGCGCTCCATCGCACGCGCCAGCACCGGATTGATCTTGTATTCCTCACACGGCACTGCAAAGCACATATGTAGGAAGTTGGCCGCGAAATTCAGCTCGTTCTTCGGGTAAATGAAGGGCTGGCCGATGTGGTACTTATAAGCCATCGCCGCGATCGTCGGCATCTTGGCGATCAGCCGCATCGACGCGACCATGCGCTGGTAGGGGTCCGAGATGTCGGTGGAATCGTGATAGAAGGCTGACAGCGCGCCGACAACGCCGCACATCACCGCCATCGGGTGCGCGTCGCGGCGAAAGCCGGTGAAGAAGCGCGACATCTGCTCGTGCACCATGGTGTGGCGCGTCACCCGGTAGTCGAAATCGTCCTTCTGCGCCTTGGTCGGCAATTCGCCGTAGAGCAAGAGGTAGCAGACTTCGAGGAAGTCGCCATGCTCGGCCAACTGGTCGATCGGATAGCCGCGATGCAAAAGGATGCCGGCATCGCCATCGATGAAGGTGATTTCCGACTCGCAGCTTGCCGTCGAAGTGAAGCCGGGATCATAAGTGAACGCCCCGGTGGTGCTGTAAAGCGAGCCGATATCGATGACGTCCGGTCCGACCGAGCCGCTTCGCACCTTGAGCTCGTGAGTTTTGCCGCCGAATTCAAGTTTCGCAGTCGACGCGTGGGTTTTGCCGCCAAATTCCATTTTTGTCGCAGCTTCGGACATTGCAAACTCCTTTAGGTTTTCTCAGTGCCGGCAAAGGCGAAATATCTGCAACGCAACACGTCGAAAGCACCGGAGTTCGCGCGTTTGCGCCCGCAATTGGATTTGCGTGCCAAATTGGGCCAAGATCTAATGTTGCACTGCGAAACCCACCTTTCAATGCCAATCTTCTTGGGCCAGTTTTGCTAATCGATTTGATCCGCGACGCGCGCCAGGCTTTCCTCGCGGCCAAGCACGGCAAGCACGTCGAACACGCCCGGCGAGGTGCTTTTGCCGGTGAGCGCGGCGCGCAAGGGTTGGGCCACAGCGCCGAGCTTATGGCCGCCGGCCACCGCATATTCCCGGATCGCAGCCTCCGCTGCTTCGGCCGTCCAGTCGCCTGAAATCGCCTTCAGCGCCGCATGAGCACCCCGCAGGATCTCGCGCGCATCACCGCCGAGCAGCGCCGCCGCCTTCTCGTCGATCCGAAGCGGCCGCTCGACAAACAGGAAGGCGGCACCGTCGGCCAGCTCGACCAGTGTCTTGGCCCGCTCCTTTAAGCCGGGCAGGGCGGCGAGCAACTGCGCCTTGCGCGTGTCGTCGAGGCGCGCTGCCATCGCCGGGCCGACTTCCAGATAGGGCAAAGTGGAGATGAAGATATCGAGCAATTCGGCGTCGTTCATGCGGCGCATATGCACGCCGTTCAGCGCCTCGAGCTTGGCGAAGTCGAAGCGGGCGGCCCCCTTGTTGACGTCGCCGATGTCGAACCAAGCAATCATGTCGGCGATCGACATGACCTCGTCGTCGCCGTGGCTCCAGCCAAGGCGCGCCAGGTAGTTGAGCAGTGCCTCAGGCAGGTAGCCCATGGCACGATAGGCTTCGACGCCTAGGGCACCGTGCCGCTTCGACAGCTTGGCGCCGTCGGCGCCATGGATCAGCGGGATATGCGACATCGACGGCACGTCCCAGTCCATGGCTCGATAGATCACCATCTGGCGGGCGGCATTGGTCAGATGGTCGTCGCCGCGGATGATGTGGGTGATGCCCATGTCATGGTCGTCGACGACGACGGCATGCATATAGGTCGGATTGCCGTCCGAGCGCAGGATGATGAAATCGTCGAGATCCTTGTTGGGGAAGCGGACTTCGCCCTGCACGCGGTCATGCACCACCGTCTCGCCGCCGGCCGGCGCCTTGATGCGGATCGCGCCCTTGGCGCCGGCCGGCGCCTCCGACGGGTCGCGGTCGCGCCAGCGGCCGTCATAGCGAGGAGGCAGCCCCTTGGCACGCGCGCTCTCGCGCATCGCCTCCAGCTCGGCCGGCGTCGCATAGCAGTAATAGGCTTTGCCGAGCCGCACCAGCTCCTCGGCGACCGCGCGGTGGCGCGGCGCGCGCTCGAGCTGCGATACCGGCTCGCCGTCCCAGGTGAGGCCGAGCCAGGCGAGCCCATCGAGAATGGCAGCGGTTGCCGCATCGGTCGAACGCTCGCGATCGGTGTCCTCGATGCGCAGCAGCATCTTGCCGCTAGTGTGTTTCGCATACAGCCAGTTGAACAGCGCCGTGCGCGCCCCGCCAATATGCAGGAAGCCGGTGGGCGAGGGGGCAAAACGGGTGACGACCTTGTCGGACATGGAGCTCTCAGGCAAGCGCAGGAAACGGATGTGGTTGCGCGGACTTTCGCGCGTCGCGCGTTCATGTAGCATAGGAGGTCAAGGGCGCAAGGGGCAGACCCGATGGCTGGACCAGGCCGGGACGTGGACGAGAGCGAGGGCGCGATCACAAGCGTCAGCGAACGATCGCTGTTTGCCGACGTTCCTCACGCCGAGCCGCTACCCGCTTTGCTGCCTGCATCGCACCCGGCCACCCAGCCTCTTTCGCCGGAGCGCTCCGCGCCAATACCGGCTCCACAACCGGGGCCCGTCATTCGTTTCCGCCGACAGCTCAGCCATCTTTCACCGTCCGGTATCCGCAACAGCGTGGCCTCGGCAGCCGGCCTGGAACTCGACCGCGGCGTCGCCTTCCTGCTGGTGCCGGTTTTTCTGGCGTGCGGGGTGATTGTCTATTTTTCGCTTACCGTCGAACCGGACTTTCCGCAGCCCATTGCCGTCGTGGTCCTCACGGCATTGTGTGCGGCTGTCACCCGCTCATGGCGCAAGACGCATCTGTGCTTCATGGCAGCGTTGCTGTGCGCACTCGGTGTTCTCGCCGCCAAGGTTGAGACCTGGCGCGCGGGAACGCGGATGCTCGGTTCGGAAATCCAGACCCAGCTCACCGGCCGTGTCGTTAGGCTCGATCAGATGGCGAACGGCCGGATCAGGCTGACCATCGACGTGATGTCGACCGCCCGGCCGACACTGCGTTATGCACCGGGACGCGTCAGGGTTTCGGCACGCAAAATTCCCGCTGAGATGACTGCAGGCTCGGTGGCAACCGGTTATGTGCGGCTTTTGCCTCCGACTGGCCCGGTTAGGCCGGACAGTTATGACTTCTCCTTTGACAGCTATTTCGCCGGTATCGGTGCCAGTGGCTTTTTCCTCGGCGATCCGAAGATCGTCGTTTCCGAGGATGTGCCGTTCGCCGCGCGCCTTTCTTCCTGGATCGAAAAGGCGCGCGAAAACATTGCCGACCATATCAGGGACAGCATTGGTGGCGCCGAGGGGGAGATTGCCGCCGCACTGATCATCGGCGTGCGTGCCGGCATTCCCGAAGAGATAAACGAATCGATGCGGCGCACCGGCATCTACCACATCATCTCGATTTCCGGCCTGCACATGGCGCTTGTCGCCGGCACGATTATGGGATTGCTGCGCGGCGCCTTTGCGCTGTTTCCCGATTTTTCGTCACGCCGGCCGGTCAAGAAATATGCGGCTGCTGCCGCACTCCTTTCCATCGCTGCCTATCTCATTTTTTCCGGTATCGTGGTCGCGGCTGAACGCAGCTTCATCATGCTGGCGGTAATGCTTGTCGCCGTGCTGTTCGACCGAGCGGCACTTACCATGCGCAATCTGACGATTTCTGCCATCGCCGTCATCGTCGTGTCGCCGCACGAGGTGGTCGGCCCAAGCTTCCAGATGTCCTTCGCCGCGACTGCTGCTCTCGTGGGCGCCTATGCCGGCTGGTCCGACTATCGTGCCGACAGGGCCACGGCGCCGCCACAGCGACGGTCGCCGGTCGCTTTCGTCACGCGAAAACTCGCCGCTGGGACAGGTACCATCGCAATGACCTCCATCATTGCCGGCAGCGCCACCGCGCTCTTCGCCATCTGGCACTTCCAGCGCGTATCGCCGCTTAGCCTGTTCGCCAATCTGGCGGTCATGCCAATCGTCACGGTCGTCATGTTCCTGGCCGTCCTCAGCGCTCTGGCAATGCCTTTCGGCTTCGACGGACCTTTCCTCTACATGATGGGCAAGGGACTGACGGCCATGATCGCAATATCGGGATGGATTTCCGAGCGGTCGCCGGTCGATGCAGTCGGGCTGATCTCGTTGCAGTCGGTTCTGCTGGTGACGGTCGCCCTGGTCATCGCTACGATGGCGACGACATGGTTGCGGCT
>NZ_RZSX01000211.1:0-8169 GCF_004023105.1 Mesorhizobium sp. M5C.F.Ca.IN.020.32.2.1
GTGGTGGATGTCATGCCGGTTGCCGAAATCCTCGCTGATTGCGCCCGATTTCGTCAACCGCCAGTCGCCGAGCACCCAGGTCACCTCACGGTCCACCCGCACCGGTTCAGGTTCCTCGACGATGAGCGGACCATAAAGCCCACGCCCGACCTGTTCGAAGCTCCGCTGGTGCGGGTGATACCAGAAGGTGCCGGCGTCGACGGCCTCGAACTCGTAGACAAAGCGCCCCCCAGCGCCGATCGGTTTCTGGGTGAGGTGAGGCACGCCGTCCATGGCATGCGGCACGCGCACGCCATGCCAGTGCACGGTCGTTTCTTCGGCAAGGCCGTTCTCGACCTCGACCCGCAGGCGCTCGCCCTGACGGACCCGGATCTCGGGGCCCGGAACGGTGCCGTTGTAGCACCATGCGGCAACCTCGCCGGCTGGTCTGGGCAAGAGCCGGATACCGCCGGGCGCCGCCCGCAACCGGACTTCGCGGATGGCTGCGGCGCCGGCCGGCGATTGTCGGAAGGGTAGCATAGCGCCTGCCGCGGCCGATGCGAGAAAGGCTCGACGCGTCAGCGCCGGCATGGGAAATCTGGACATGGTTCAACCATCCTGAAGTCGGTCGTTCACCGCATGGCGACGCGCGAAACGACGCCTCATGCGAAACCTCGATCGCCGCGGAAAAAAATGCGCCGGCGATCGTCGACGCGGAAGCCGGGCAAGCCCGACCTGCGTCAGCTACAGGATGATGGTTCGGGGAGGAGAGGGGTCGGGCGGGCCAGTTCGGCCGACGATCTCTTTCAGAGGCGAAGCCGCAAGTTCAGCCGCAACAAGCGGAAGCTCGATGCCCACCGTCGCCGGAAGTGCGGCGAATGACGCCAGGCAGACCTGGCAGCAAAGGGATGCTTTGCCGTCTTCCGGCGGACAGCCATCGCAGTCGCCCATGTCTCCGCCGGCCATCGCATCATGCGACATTGCCAGCGACATGCTCGTCGCGCTTGCGCCATGCCCAATTGTGCTGGCGGCAAATATCACAAACAATGCGATTACAAGCTTGCGAACGTCGTGCATGTTTGAAAACTATTCCTGTCGCCGCCCCCTGTCCACATTCAATCCTTTCGATGTGTCCCGCATGACGCGAGTCTGGGATCTGTATTCCGATCAGTCCGGCAATAAACACCAGGCCTATTCCGCTGCGAGCTTGAGCTTGACCTGTACCGGCTGCAACTCACTCTCGTGCACGGCTCGTTCAGGCAGACGCCAACCCTTCACCAGGCCGTAAACGGCAGGGATGACGATCAGCGTCAACAGCGTCGAGGAGATCATGCCGCCGATCATCGGGACGGCGATACGCTGCATCACCTCCGAGCCGGTGCCGGTGCTCCAGAGGATCGGCAAAAGTCCCGCCATAATGGCAACGACCGTCATCACCTTCGGGCGCACCCGCTCGACCGCGCCGAACATGATCGCGGCGCGAAGGTCCGACTTGGTCAGCGAACGTTTGTGCGTCGCGCAATTCACCTTCGCGGCCGCAAATGCCTGCTCAAGATAAATCAGCATGATGACGCCCGTTTCCGCCGCGACGCCGGCCAGTGCGATGAACCCGACCGCGACGGCGACCGATAAGTTGAAATCGAGCCACCACATCAGCCAGATGCCGCCAACCAGGGCGAAGGGCAGCGACAGCATGACGATGAGTGTTTCCGTCATTGCCTGGAAATTGAGATAGAGCAGCAGAAAGATCAGCGCGAGTGTGAGCGGCACGACGATTTTCAAACGCGCTTCGGCCCGTTCGAGATATTCGAACTGGCCGCTCCAGGCGACCGAAAAGCCCTGCGGCAGCTTCACCTCGCCGGCGACCGCCCGCTGCGCCTCGGCGACGTAGCCGCCGAGGTCCCGCCCGGCGATGTCGACGAAGACATAGACGGCGAGCTGGCCATTCTCGGTGCGAATCGACGTCGCCCCGCGCATCAGCTCGACCTTGGCCACTTCGCCAAGCGGAACGGAACCGCCGCCCGGCAGCGTTATCTGCACATCCCTGGCGATCGCGTCCGGATCGCTACGCATCGCCCGCGGATAGCGGACCGCAACCCCGTAGCGTTCGCGGCCCTCGACCGTCGAGGTGACCACCTCGGCGCCCAGTGCCGACGAGATGACATCCTGCACGTCGGCAATCGACAGACCGTACCGACCGAGAGAGGCGCGGTCCGGAACGATGTCGAGATAGTAGCCGCCGATAACGCGTTCGGCGTAAGCGCTCGACGTGCCGGGCACGGCCCTCAGAACGGCCTCGATCTGCCGCGCCGCCTTTTCCATCTGGGCAAGGTCGGTGCCGAACACCTTGACGCCGACCGGTGTGCGGATACCGGTCGACAGCATGTCGATGCGCGCCCGGATCGGCATCGTCCAGGCGTTGGAAACGCCGGGAAACTGAAGCGCGGCATCCATCTCGTTCTTCAGGCTTTCGACAGTCACCCCGGGCCGCCATTCGGATTTCGGCTTCAGGTTGATTATCGTCTCGAACATCTCCGTCGGTGCAGGATCAGTGGCGGTCTGCGCCCTGCCTGCCTTGCCGAAAACTGATTCCACCTCCGGAAAGGATTTGAGGATCCGGTCCTGCACCTGCATCAGCTCCGCCGCCTTGGTGACCGACAGGCCGGGCAGCGTGGTCGGCATGTACATCAGCGTGCCTTCGTCGAGGTTCGGCATGAACTCGGTGCCAAGCTGCCGTGCCGGCCAAACAGTTGCGACGAGGGCAGCGACCGCCAGCAGGATCGTCAGGGTCTTTGCCCTGAGAACCACGGCAATCAGCGGACGATAGAGCCAGATCAGGAAGCGGTTGAGCGGATTGCGGTGCTCGGGAACGATCCGGCCGCGCACGAAGATCACCATCAGCGCCGGGACGAGCGTCACCGACAGGATTGCGGCGGCGGCCATCGCAAAGGTCTTGGTGAACGCCAGCGGTCCGAACAGGCGGCCCTCCTGTGCTTCGAGCGTGAAGATCGGCAGGAACGAGACGGTGATGATCAGCAGGCTGAAGAAGAGCGCCGGCCCAACCTCGCTTGCGGCATCGATGAGGATCTCGATCCTGGGTTTTCCAGGTGGCGCCCGCTCCAGATGCTTGTGCGCGTTCTCGATCATGACGATCGCCGCGTCGATCATGGCGCCGATGGCGATCGCGATGCCGCCCAAGCTCATGATGTTCGAGCCGAGCCCAAGCAGCTTCATGGCGGCGAAAGCCATGAGGATGCCCACCGGCAGCATGATGATCGCCACCAGCGCGCTTCGTACGTGCAAGAGGAAGACGATCGTGACCAGCGCCACGATGACGCTTTCCTCGACCAGTGTCGATTTCAGGGTCTCGATCGCGGATTCGATCAGCTTCGAGCGGTCGTAGACGGGAACGATCTCGGTGCCTGCCGGGAGGCTGCCGGAAATCTCGGCGATCTTCTCCTTGGCGTTTTCGATGACGGTGAGCGCATTCGCGCCAAACCGCTGCAGGACGATGCCGCTCGCGACTTCCCCCTCCCCATTCAGCTCAGCGATGCCACGCCGCTCCTCGGGAACGATCTCGACGCGCGCCACGTCGCCGAGCCTAAGCGGCACGCCGCGATTGGATCTCAAGACGATGTTCTCGATGTCGGCCACGCCTTTCAGATAGCCGCGGCCCCGCACCATGAATTCGAATTCCGACAGCTCGACCGTGCGGCCGCCGACATCCATGTTGCTGCGCTTCACGGCATCGCCGATCTCTCCGATCGTGATGCCCTGCGCCTTCAATCGCGACGGATCGACGACAATCGAATATTGCTTGACGAAGCCGCCGACGCTCGCGACCTCCGCGATGCCTTCGGCCTTCGAGGCGGCAAAGCGCACGACCCAGTCCTGGAGCGACCGCAGTTCGGCAAGCGATAATTCCTTGGCGACCACGGCGTACTGATAGACCCAGCCGACGCCGGTCGCATCCGGACCGAGGCTCGGCGTCACGCCTTCAGGCAGCCGCCTTGCCGCGGCGCTGAGATATTCGAGCACGCGGCTCCTCGCCCAATAGGGGTCGGTGCCGTCCTCGAAGATCACATAGACGAAGGACACCCCGAAGAAGGAGAAGCCGCGCACCACCTTCGACCGCGGAACAGTCAGCATGGAGGTCGTCAGCGGATAGGTGACCTGATCTTCCACCACCTGAGGTGCCTGTCCCGGATAGTCGGTCAGCACGATCACCTGCACGTCGGACAGGTCCGGGATCGCATCGAGCGGCAACGTGCGCAGCGCGTAGACGCCGGCCGCCACCGTCAATGCGATCGCGACGAAGATCAGAACGAGATTGCGGGCCGACCAGGCGATGAGCTTGGCGATCATGGCTTCGTCTCCGCCGGTGTCAGCGCGCTCAGCGCGGCTTTCAGATTGCTTTCGGCATCGATCAGGAAGTTGGCGGAAATCACTACTTGGTCGCCTTCCTCGACGCCTTCGCGGATTTCGGTGATGCCCTGGCCACGCATGCCAACCTTGACGTCGCGCGGCTCGAAGCTGCCTTCTCCCTTGTCGATGATAACGACCTGGCGCTCACCGGTATCGATGACGGCGCTGTCCGGAACCGTGACCACCGGCTCACCCGCGCCGGCGGCGATTTCCACGTCGGCGTACATGTTGCCGAGCAGAATGCCGTCCGGACTGGGCACCTCGATCCGAACGCGCGTCGTCCGGGTCTGCGTATCAACCTGGGGGTAAATCAGTCCGACCTTACCCTTGAGGACCGTGCCGGGCTTGCTGCGGATGCGGATCGTCGCCTCGGCGCCGACGCGGACTGAGCCCAGTTCATACTCCGGACGTCCGCCACCACCCAGACGGTGGAAATGTCAGCGATGCGGAACAGGGCCTCGCCGGGCTCCGCCTTCATGCCGTCGACCGCCATGCGTTCCAGCACCACGCCGCCGCGCGGCGCCGTCATAGTGACCGAGATTGGCACTTTGCGGGTTTTCCTGATTTCGGCCACCGCCTCGGCGGGAACACCGAGGTTTTCAAGACGCTGCAGGCTGCCGCTCGCTGCCGCGCCACGCGGGCTGTTGTTCAAATCGGTGGCATACTGCGCACCTGCGGCGGCGATTTCCGGGGAATAGAACCGGACAAGCGGTTGTCCTTCAGCAATGACCTCGCCGGTCGTCACCTGTGCGACTTGTTCCACGAACGCTTCAGTGCGGGTCGACACGACGCTGACCCGCCGCTCGTCGAACTGCACGGTGCCGGGCACCCGCACCGGGCGGACGACAACGCTGCGCGTCGCAGCCCCGGTCTTGACCCCGGTTCGCTGCAGCCTGCCCGTCGGGACCTTGACGGCGGAGCCGTCGTTTTCCTCGCCTTCGTAGACGGGAATGTAATCCATTCCCATGGAATCCTTCTTCGGGACCGGCGAGGTGTCGGGCAGGCCCATGGGATTGCGGTAGTAGAGAATACGCTTTTCGCCGGCGGTGTTGGTCGCCTCCGCAGGCGCTTCTGCCGCTGCTGCTGTGGCCGAGTCGAAGTTCACATCCTCGCTCGCATGCACCGCCGTGAAATCGCGTCCATCCTCCGTCCGTCGGGGATTGGCCGAGTAGATCGGTTCGCCATCCGGGTGCCGGAAGTAGATGACCGGCCCTGTTCCCTTGGGTGGAGCGGGTCGTTCCCGAGACCAAGCGTCGACAAATGAACTCAGGCTGGGCGCCGTGTAACCACGGAGCCCCGCCCAGTATCCTCCAACCCCTGCCGTCGTGAGGGCGACAAGGGCGAAGAATGAAGTGGCAATCCGCTTCATGGCACGGCCTTGAAGACGAGCTTGCTTTCGACCGTGTCGGGTTCGCCCTGGACTTTGGCCGCGACCGAGAACCGCCAGCCGCCCGCCATCATCAGATTGGTCTTGAAGCGATAGACGCCGGGCTGGTCCGAAGACATCGCCTCGACCGACGTGGTCATCGCCTCCATGCCGTCCGGAGCCATGTCCATCCGGGTGGCGAAGATGACCGCGTCGGTGACGGGCGTGCCGTTTCGCTTGTCGACGAGCCGTACAGCGACTGTGGCGCTTTCGCCTTGCTTGACCTCGGTCTCGACGAGTTCGAACGCGTAGTCGGCGCTTCCGGCTTCTGCAGGACCGAAAGCGGTCGCGACGATGACTGAGGCCAGCGCTCCGGCAAGAGCGCGCCGATTGAGCTGAATTCTCATGATTTCCAAATTCCCTGTGTTGCGGCCGGGCTCGGCCGGCGCATGCCATTATGTGGCTGAAAGCCACGCCTTATCTCCGCGCGAGACCCCGCACGGTAAGGGCGGCGTCAGGGCGCCGCGGACGATGGCTCAGGCTTTTGGAGGTCTGGGATGGGGCTCGTGGTGAAGCGAAGCGCCGGGAGAATACCCATGCGGCGGCATCTTGCTTCCGACGATCGGAGGAATGGCCAATGAATCGTCGACGGACGCCACAGTGGAGGTGAATACCGGCATGCACAGCGCGACCAGCGGACAGTCCTTGTCACAATCCGGCAGCGATGGCGGACCATCCGGACACGGCATGCCCTCCGCCATTTCCATTACCACAGGTACCGCCATCGCTGTTCCGGCCATTAAAGACGCGAACGGCCCGAGCAGGAGCCCGAGAACCGCAAAAAACGCCAACAGTCGACCAATGGGTGGCAGCAAGATCATCATGGAAAGTCTGCCATAGCGCGCCCCGATTGAAAAGGCGCTCACCAAAATGTCACAGCTCCGCGACCGGCAAGGGACCTGTCCAGCGCCGTAAGATGGTGCATCATCGCACGTATAGAACGTTCGGATTGGTACGTTGACCCGACCCCGGTGGTACCACTATCCAAGGTCATGGCGGTGAATTGACCCGGAGCAAGCGAGCTTCCGCTTAGCGTCGATTCCGGCGGCCTGGTTTTCGCAAAAGTCCCGGATTAAAGCGACTGTCTTGCGTCTGATTTTTGCACCGTCCCACAAAAGGCAGTTTCGCGACCACCGCAACCATGGCGGTCGCTGAGGCGTATTTCTGACCCAGCCTATAGGGCTATCCGCTTGCCCGAATTCTGAGCCAGAGCGCATTGAGGTATACCTCAATGCGCTTAGCTTGCGGGCCTAGCTCATTGATTGCAAGAGCGACTCTAATTGGCCATGCGCCAAAAGACCACCCATTTGGGCCGGCGTTGTGGATTTTCTGACGCCAGGGCCTGGTTAGATTAGGCTGCAGCTCCAAAAAAGGCCCCGCTGCCCTACAGGCACGGCCAACGACAGGTTCGGCAGCAGAAGGTATCATAAAGCCTGATCGTCGAGCATGACTTCGACGTCGATGATGGCAGAATTGCTGGAAGGCGCTTGCGCGGCCAGAGCGATCGGCCAGAACTCCGCCGACCAGTCGTGGCCGTTGCGGGTATAGGCGCGCGCCGTTCCTTCCTGAACGGTAACCTGTGCGCGATAGGCCGTCGAACTTGACCTCGTGAATTCAGCCTTCGCCCTCAGGCTGATCCACCAGGGTCGGAACGAGCGGGGGAATGAACTCGAGCCGGGACGCGGCAACGGAACCTTACTCATGCAACGGCAAATCTAGTGATCGGTTCGGTATTTTAGGCGTCCCTAAAATGGCTAAGGTCGGCCTCTTTACCGTAGCTTCACGGATCTCCTCATATTAAAACTGGTGCGAACGGTAGGAGAATCGTCCTATGGCTGAGACCTCGATCGAATGGACCGATGCGACGTGGAACCCGGTCGCGGGATGTACGATCCTGACTGCTGGGTGCACAAACTGCTACGCCATGCGTATGGCGGCGCGGCTTGAGGCAATGGGGATGGAAAAGTATGCTGGCCTGACGCGCAAAAGCGGCGGGCGAGCGAAGTGGACCGGGAAACTCTTTCTTGACCAGAAGTCTCTATCGCTCCCGGCTACGTGGTCAAAGCCGCGGCGCGTTTTCGTGAACTCGATGTCCGACCTCTTCCACGCCGATGTGCCGGCCGACTTCATCGCCGACGTCTGGAAGGTGATGGAGGCCACGCCTCAGCATACGTACCAGGTTCTCACCAAGCGACCGGATCGGATGGTCGAGATCGTTCCATTGCTGCGGAAGCTACCGAACGTCTGGCTTGGGTGCAGCGTCGAGGATGGCCGCGTTCTCAATCGGTTGGACGAGTTGCGCCAAGTTCCTGCGTCGGTCCGCTTCGTCTCCTTTGAGC
>NZ_RZSX01000212.1:0-8124 GCF_004023105.1 Mesorhizobium sp. M5C.F.Ca.IN.020.32.2.1
AGTTACGCCTTACATTGTAAGACCAGGCTCCAACCCAAACCAGATGAGCGCACCTACGGAGCGGGCGGCACCGGCTTTGAACGGAGGGGGCGCTCCGACGAATTCCGTGGCAAGTCCCCCGCGAGACCGCGCTGCTATCCGTGCGGGCGCGCCAAGCGCCCAGGGCGGTCTCGGCTTCATCATCGAATAGTGTCGTCCAATGATGTTGCGTTTTATAGTCCTCTTTGTCGCTCTGGCACCAAGCGTAAGTGGCTGCACAAGCACTACGCCAGTTGATGTCGAACCATCGGCATCAATGCTTGTCCGAGAGGAGACCACCCTCCTGACGTTGCAAAGCCTGCGCGCTTCCGAACGGCAGCGTTTGCGTGATTTCCTAAACAAGGCCAGTCGCGGCCGATTCGATGCCCTCCACCTCCTCATCAGCGGTTCGCCCCAGCTCAGCGCAGGGGTAGCCCATCAGGCCAGGCAGTTGGCAATCGAAGCAGACAACATTCAATTGCTCGATCAACACGACGCCGGCTCAGTGCGAATTGAGGCGATTGTCTATCACGCCCGTCCGCCGGTCTGTCCCTCATATGGTGCCTTACCCAATGAAGAATCCTTCAAACAGCCGCTTGGTTGTTCGACAGGATTTAACCTGGCCGTGATGGTCAACGATCCGCGCGATCTGCTCGACAATCAGGCCGTCAAGTCCGGCGATGGCGATCGTGCTTCTGTACCAGTTGCCACTTACAGAACGTTCGGGACGGATAAAGGTGGCTGATACCGGCCCTTATCTTGGCAGCACTCCTACCGGAGATTGAAAGCTTCCAATCTCGTCCTGATCTAAAATCAAAGGAACCGCTGGATGCAATATAGGCGCGATATCGCGGGCCTTAGGGCTGTTGCTGTACTTCCGGTCGTACTCTTTCATTTCGGAATTTCGGCGATCCCGGGTGGCTTTAGCGGGGTTGATATCTTCTTCGTCATCTCCGGCTACCTTATCAGCGGAAGCCTCTTGGATGACCTTGAACGCGGCCAATTTTCGATCGTCAACTTCTACTGGCGCCGTGCCCGGCGCATTCTGCCGGCTCTCGTCTTTGTGATGCTTCTCACCTGCATTGCCGCATTGTTCATTCTTCTGCCATCGGATCTGCGCGAATTCGGTCTTAGCATCATAGCTGCCTCGACCTTCTGGTCGAACGTTTTTTTCTGGAAAACGTCAAGTTACTTCTCGATCGATGCCGCGCTTCGACCACTGTTGCACACCTGGTCGCTTTCCGTAGAGGAGCAGTACTACATCTTCGCCCCAATCCTGATGTTCCTAATCTATCGCTACATCGGGAAGCGCTGGCTGACGACACTTCTTCCGATAATTCTCTGCAGCTTCGTAATGGCGGTGATGGCGACATCGCTGGCGCCCACCGCCGGATTCTATCTGCTGCCGACCCGAATCTGGGAACTCATGTTGGGCGCCCTGCTCATGCTCAACCGCCCCCCGCCGTTGGGCAACAGATTCCTGATGGAGTCGGTGGGGTTGGCCGGATTTGGCCTTCTCGCCATCGGGTTCTTCGCGCTTTCGGAGAGCGACCCGTTCCCAGGCTACAACGCCTTGTATCCATGCATCGGAACGGCCCTTCTGATCTATGTTGGCCAAAATTCCCCCTCGACGGTCGCCAGCCGCATGCTCGAAGTCCGGCCGCTGGTCTGGATTGGGCTCATCTCGTATTCTTTGTATCTTGTTCACTGGCCGCTCAATGCGTTCGCGCATTATCTTTCGTTCCAAAAACTCGATCCTTTGATGACCGGTGCGATGTTGGTAGCAAGCCTCGCATTGGCTGCATTCTCCTGGAAGTTTGTAGAGCAGCCGTTTCGACAGAAGAGGGCCTTCACCGCCCCGGGGCCTATCTTTGCCTTTTCAGCGCTCGCGATCGTTGTTCTTTGTGCCGGCGGAGCGGCGGGGGCGCTCGGCAACGGCTTTCCGCAACGGTTTCCGGACTATGTCCAGCGGCGCATTTCCGTCGGGGACTGGAGGAATGGCATCTGTTTCAACGAGGGCACCAGCCGGATCGAAAGCTGGAATATGGAGGATTGCACGCGCACTCGCGGTTTTCCAACAACGGTTTTTTTGTGGGGCGACTCCTTCGCCGCGCACTATGTTTCCGGCCTGGGTGCTAACATAAATCGGTTGCAGGCGAACATCGTGGAATATACGTACGCCGGCTGCCCGCCGATACTCTCTTACTACTCTTACGCTCGTCTTGATTGTGTCCGGTTCAATCGCAAGGCCTTGGACATCATCTTGGAAGCGGACATCAAGACGGTTATCCTCAGCGGTAAATGGAGTGACTATGAGGTCAGAGGCTTCGACGGTCTTCAGCAAACAATCGATACGCTTCGTGCCCTGGGCGTGCGCGTGTTTGTCATCGGCCAGTCTCCGCAGTTCCCAACTGACGTCCGGAAAATTGCGTTCTTCGCCAAGCGCCAAAATCTGGACGATACGTCCTGGCCGATGGCGATGTACCCCGGCATCAACGAACGTGTGCGCTCATTTACCAAAGGCGCCACATTCATCGATCCGCTGAAATTCCTGTGCAGCGCAGGACGCTGCCCCTATTCCGACAGAGGAGAGTTTATGTATTTCGACTATGGTCATTTCTCTTCAGCCGGCGCCACACTGGCAATCTCGAAATACTGGCCGGCTTTTGGCAAAGACAATGCTCTTCCTAAGACGAAGTAGCGGGTCAGACGGCTGACAAGCACCAGTGCGGGTCCCTGTGATTGCTCCTGCTTCGGCAGCAGCCGCGACGATGGAGCTGTTCAGGTTTAAGGCCACCCGATAGCGACCTAGGATGGGTGCTGCCACGCGGATCGGACTAAGCGTGCATTATCACGTAAATGTTGAGAGAATGAATGGCGCCGCGAAGGGCAATTCCAGCCATCCACAGCGACAGGCGTGTCGCGGTCCCGACATAGCAGTGGCACTTACCTGACACGGCCTCACACTGCCCTCTAAACGGCCCCGAATTTGAACTGACCACCCCTGGCCGGTTCATTGGGCAGGTCAAGGGCTAGGCTGTATTACACAGGGCTCACCCCTTTCAGTCTCAAGTTGGTACGATGGGCCGTGGACGGTCGATGCAGACTTCAAGGATGGCGAAAGAAGCTCTCTATGCGTGCGTTGTCGAGGCAAGTGCCTTTGCCAGAGATGCTCGCGGCTGGAGAGATTTCAAAATGAGCGTTGGAAGCGGAGAATGCCGCCGACGCTGTTCGGCTTGCTCGTGCCCTTGACGGTGGTAGGGTCGGCAGGGCCGACGCCAAAGTTGCCGTAGCGGTCGTAATCGACCTCGGCTGTGACCGTGAAGCCAGGAACGACCATATAGACGACGTTTGCAGCCAAACCAGAATTCTTGAGCTGATCACTCGAGACCTGAAAGTTGAACGAAGTTTTCTCGTCAAACTCGTAGGTGGCGCCCGCCCAGAAAGCCCACTGGCCGTTCCAGATTTTGTACGAGCCGCGCACATGATTGGCGATTGCGCCGTTTGAGTCCTCGTTGAGACTGCCATTGGAACCGTAGCCGAACAGTCCAAACAGCGACAGCTGGTTTGTGACAGCGACGTCGACACGGATCTTGCCGGCCAAAGCTTCGTAGTTGCTGTCATAAGCCGCGACGCCGGTGATCGAGCCCCAGCCTTGCGTGTATTTCAAGCCGGCGACAACGTGCGGAATATAGCTGTCGATAGTACCGGCTGAGCCCGATCCTTGTTCGAGCGAAATCACGGTCGAAATGCCGTTGCCGGCGTCGAAGTAGTACTGAGCCACGTTGGTGTCGAAGCCGGCCGACCGAACGAGCATACTATCGAGAACGTTGCCAGCGTAGCTTACAAACGTATCGAAGGCCGACCCGTCCTTGCCAACTCGCAGGCCCCCCAGCTCGACCCAGGCAGAAGCCAGTGCGAGGCCGCTGTTGAAACCATAGTTCTGAGGACTGTCACGCGAGTTAGCGCTATTGCCAAAATTCACGTGGGTTTCGGTATAGGTCGTCAACGCGCCGAGCTCGGTCTGCTGGCCGCTCCAAGTTTTGAACGTGAAGCGTGTGTTGTTTCGCCAAGTGCCTTGGTCCTCGCCAGTTCTCACATCCGAGGTTCTTGCGCTGTCATACGATCGGACATCACCCAGGCCGATATCATAACGGACATAGCCGCCGATGCGCAGGCAGGTCTCGGTGTTGGGAATATAGAAATACCCCGAGCCGAGGACGTCGCAGATCTTGATGTACTCGGCCGGTTCCCGCTCGGCGCCAGCTGCTCGAACGACGGAGGCGGCGATCAGAGCAGTTAAGCCGAGAAGACGAATCTTGATGTACATGTCTAGATCTCCATGAAGGAATAAAAAGGATAGAGGCGTAAGAGCAAGCTTTACTCTAAATTTTGTACGTGTTGTCTCCAATTTGTGGACGTAAAAGCGCTTGACATGGGAGGTTATCCAGCGTAAAAGCCACATGTACTTAGAATAGTGTTTTCTGCTAGGAGATTCATTATCGTTTATATGTGAAACACTCCGGTCAGACCGCTGCAGCCTCGGAATAGAGCAGCAAGCGACATGCCAACCTGAAGCGTAGATGCGGCCGACACCAAAATTGGGCCGACGCGCCTTCGTCTCGCTGGAATCACTTTTTTTGAGGGTCACTGCGAAAAGCAATGTGCGACACGGTTCGCCATGTTCGATATGTGACAGTCTCGTTTAACAGCGACGGCTTCCCGTCTGACCGCAACGGAGGCCGCTTCATGCGCTACCGAGAAGGATTACTGCGCGCGTGCGGTCCGCAAGGGCTGCGCCAGGAACAGAGGGCGTCCACGTCCGATGTGTCGCATGGTGGCCGAAGCACCTTTTCGCCGCTGTAAGTTCGCCGTGCAGGTACATTGCGCGGCCGATAGCGAGAAGGGATCGCACCCTGAAACGGTTGCCTAGGGCTCGCCTCGAGTAATTGGCGATGAACAGCATTCTCGAGAACTTAGTCTCGACGGAAAGAGCAACGAAAGGAAGCCGCTTGGACGAGCACGATCCGAAGGAAGAACTGATCGAGACCATTTTCCGCAACGGCACAATCACTGCCGTGGGTATCCTGCTTGCCTTTTCGCTCGGCTTCCTCACTCATTGGGCGGCGAACCCCTTGCCATGGCAACTCTACGATCTGTTCGCCGTAGTGCCGATCCTGCTCGGCATCGCACTGCAGATGAGAGCGCTGTCCATGCTGCTCGACATGAGTTCCTTGCGCCGCCCCATCTACGAACGCGCCAATCGCATTTTCATGGTCGGCCTCATCCAGACCGCGTGTGGCGTCGGGATGGCGATCTTGGTCGATCTTTTCGGGATATCGGTAGGGGGCACGCTGCCCGGCGCTTGACGACAAGCCACACCGCCGCTCATCGCTCGAAGCGACGTCAAGCTGGGGAGCCTTGTGCACCCCCTAGCGGCGCCTTCCTTTCATCAAATGAGCGGACGTCAGCTTTAGAGCGTCTCGGTGGCTAAAGCCGGTATGGTTTTTCGGCCGGCAGGGAAGGCCGCTGGCTGGACCTGGATGGCGTCTGACCGAGGCTTGACAGGTGCGTTGCGACGTTTGGCGTCGGACATGAATTTCGCATTGCAAAGTTCTTCCGCAGACGCCTCAAGCACACTGCATCGGCGTCACGTACTCAAACGTTGAATGCGGCACCGCACCATCACCTCAGGCGGACCATGGCACGCGCGCTCGGTTGATACCGTCCTGTCCAAGCGAGACTGCGACATCGCCGCCTCCGCCTTGAAAACGCGGAGAAAGCGGGACGCACTGACTTAGGTCAGAGACAGGACGAGCGCGCAACGAAACAATGATGGATCAGCGACGTGGGACGACAGCTCCTTGCACACCTCAATCCTGACAAAGTACCGGGACCCCCGGCCGCCTTGGTATACCATCTATCCGACTGTGCCAGACTTCTCTGCGGCGGTTGGTGCTGACGATTATGAGGAATGGCTGGGGGGCCTCCCGGCCGACGAATCGGTGTCGCTCTATTTCCACATTCCGTTTTGCCGATCCATGTGCTGGTATTGCGGCTTCCCTACCGCCGTCACCCGTCGCAACGGCCCGATCCTTAATTATTTGGCGTGCTGCGTCAGGAGATCAGTTTGGTGTCGGAGCAAGTTCGGCAAGGGCTGCCGGTGAGCGATGTGCATTTCGGCGGCGGAACGCCTCACCTTATCGGGCCAGCCGAGCACTTGGCGCTGATGGAATTTCTACGCCGCCACTTCGCTTTCAGCAAAACTGCTGCGATCGCCGTGGAGATCGATCCCCGAACGTTCACACCGGAAATGGCCGAACCCTTGGCAGCTACCGGTGTCAACCGCGCGAGCATCGGCGTGCAGAGCTTTGATCCCGATGTGCAAAAGGCGATCAATCGGATCCAGAGTAAGGTGCAGACGGCCGCTGCCGTCGAAAATCTCCGCCGGCATGGCGTTGGCCATATCAACTTCGATCTCATCTTCGGTCTCCCGAAACAGACTGTGCAGTCCTGCATCCAGACCGCGATGGCTGCGGTCGCCATGCGCCCCAACCGGTTTGCGGTGTTCGGCTACGCGCATATTCCTTCCGTGATAAAGAATCAGCGCCTAATCGAGCAGGCAGGTCTACCGGACGGCGATGTTCGCGCCGAACAGGCTGCAGCTGTCGCCGAGACACTGGTTGGCGCCGGCTACCGGGAGATCGGGCTCGATCATTTCGCTCTGCCGGACGACGAACTCGCGCTAGCGCAGAAGACCGGGCGCCTGCGGCGTAATTCGCTGGGATACTCGGCCGATACTTGCAAAACCGTGATCGGCTTCGGCGCGTCGGCTATTGGCCGAGTCGGCGAGGGGTACGTTCAGAACGAAGTAACACGGGATTCTTACGCCCGGCACATCGCAAGTGGACGTCTGGCGACATCAAAGGGCCACCGGCTGACCGACGATGACCGGGTGCGCGCAGCAATCATCGAGCGACTGATGTGCGATTTGGAGGCCGACGTGCCGACCATCTGTGCCGCCCACGAAATCGAACCAGCTCGTTTTCTCGATTCAGTTGAGCGTTTGGTGACGCTGGCTGAGGAGGGGATCGTGGACGTCGAAAACGGCTTCATCCGCGTGCGGCCGGAGCACCGCTTTGTTGTTCGCGCCGTTGCTGCTGCATTCGATGCTTTTCTCGCGAATCGATGAGTTGAGGCCACGACTCCGAAGGCATCAGACCTTGTTTGGCGCTCGTCGGCATGGGCTCTCGCAGAAGACTCCGCAAGCGCATGCAGGGGACTCCACTTGACGCCGCGTTCATCATCATCTCGCCTGGGTGCGCTCGATCGCACAACTCGGAGCACGCTGCTCTCGGCGTGAGGCTGTGCTCTGCAAAGCACCGGTGATCCACCCTGTCCCTGGATAGCAGCTTGATGGCGTCATCTTGGAGGACGAGAAAAGATTGTCGAGGTACGGGTACGAATTGCCTCGGTCGTTCGTTCAATCGAAAGCACTGTCTGCGGAGGCACCTCTCCTTCATGCAGTGACAGGAGATGCTGGCCGACTTCCTTATCTGCTGCGGTGAGTCGATGATTTAGGCGGAGAAAGTCCATCCAGGTGGGGGTGCGGAATGTCTCCGTCCAAAGTGACGGTGTTTGCAGATTTCGCTGGAGCGTCCAGTTTCGTGCACCGGCACGGCTCTGGACGTGTCGCCGCGTGCGCATGTAGCCCAGAAAGGCCTCGATATTTTCCTCCGATATCAAATACTCGACCTTGGCCACGATAGGGCCACTTCTGGGTTTCAGATCGAGAGCCACGTCCGGCGGATGAAAAACTGAACTTTCTTGATCCGTTTCTTCCCAGGGACGGACCGGCAACACGATCCCCGCTGCTGCAACCAGCAACAGAGCGCCCGCGGCGCCCTCCAATGCTGAGGTCAAGGAATAGTTTTGCGCGACAGAACCCCAGATCCAGCTGCCAGCAGCCATACCGCCTGCGCTCAAGGCGTAGTAAATGGAGAGCGTGCGGCCTACAACCCACCTTGGGCTTGCCAACTGCACCGACACGTCAATGCCCGTCCAGGCGATAAGCTAACCCGCTCCGCCGAGCGCCAGCGAAATGGC
>NZ_RZSX01000213.1:0-8123 GCF_004023105.1 Mesorhizobium sp. M5C.F.Ca.IN.020.32.2.1
GGCTAAAATCACGCCCGCGGGTGGCGGATTTCTGACAGCCCGATCCTCGTGCCGGCGCTTTGATGCCCCGCATGAACGAACCGAGACGCAAGCGCGGCGCCGAGCGAACCAGCAACAGGGGACCGGCCGCCATTCCGCAACTGCCGTTGCGCCGCGTGACAAATCCCTATCCGCCAATGGCGATGCTCTCGGCCGAACAGATCGAGGCGATCCACCAGGCGTCGATGCACATTTTGGAGAATTTCGGCATCGAGGTGATGAGCCCGCGGGCGCTCTTGCTGTTCGAGAATGCCGGAGCCAAGGTCGATCACGCGTCGATGACTGTCCGCATCGACCGCGGCATGATTGATGAGGCACTGAAGACGACGCAGTCGAGCTACACGCTTACGCCGCGCAACCCGGCCCGTGCCGTCCATCTCGGCGGCAACACCATCAACTTCACCCTGGTTGCCGGGCCGCCCAATGTGCATGATATGGAACGCGGCCGCCGCGCCGGAAACCTGCGCGACTATTGTGATCTCACCCGGCTGGCGCAGCATTTCAACTGCATCCACATGCTGGGCAACCAGGTCTGCGCCCCGGTGGAACTGCCGGCCAATTCACGCCATCTCGACACCTATTTCGCCAATCTGACGCTGGCCGACAAAAGTTTTCACGTCTCGGCGATCGGCCGCGGCAGGGCGCTCGACGGCATCGAAATGATGGCAATCGCGCGCGGATTGACGCTTGATGAGATGCGCGACGATCCCGGCATCACCACCATCATTTCGGTCAACTCGCCGCGCCGCTTCGACGAGATGATGGCCGAAGGGCTGATGACCATGGCCGAGTTCGGCCAATCGGTCGCGGTGACGCCGTTCACGCTGATGGGGGCGATGAGCCCGGTGACGCTTGCCGGCGCGCTCGCCCAACAGAACGCCGAGGCGCTGTTCGGCGTGCTCTTGACGCAGCTTGTCCGCCCTGGCGCCCCGGTCATGTATGGCGCCTTCACCTCCAATGTCGACATGAAGTCCGGTGCACCGGCGTTCGGCACGCCGGAGAACACCAAAGCCAACATCGCCTCCGGGCAGCTGGCGCGGCGCTATGGACTGCCCTACCGGACGACGCCGGGCTCGGCCTCCAACGCCGCCGACGCGCAAGGCGCCTATGAGACGCTGATGGCGCTGTGGGGCGCGGTGCTCGGCCACGGCAATCTCGTCTACCACGCCGCCGGCTGGCAGGAGGGCGGGCTGACCGCGTCGTTCGAAAAGTTCATCATCGACGTCGAGATGATCCAGCACATGATGGAGTTTTTGCGCCCGATCGAAGTCAACGAGGCCGAACTCGCCGTCGAGGCATTGGGGGCGGTGCCGACCGGCGGCCATTTCTTCGGCGAGCCGCACACGCTGGAGCGCTACGCCACCGCCTTCTATCAGCCGATGCTCTCCAATTGGCAGAATTACGAGGCCTGGCAGGAGGCCGGCGGGCTCGACGCCACCGCGCGGGCGACGCGGCTGTGGAAGAAAGCGCTGGAAGATCATGTCGAGCCGGCGATGGCTATTTCCGTGCGCGAGGCGCTGGAGGCGTATGTGGCAAAGCGCAAGGAAGCGATCGGGCAGGGCGAGCCGTGATGTTGTGTCGTGCGTCTTCGAGGACCCCCCTCTGGCGTGCCGGCCAGAGGGGGGTGATTTTAGCTCCTTCCATCCCGATTCACGTCACCCGTCCAAGCCACTGAAATAAGTGAGAAAACCCATGAAATCGCATGCAAAGGTCGTGGTCATTGGCGGAGGCGTCGTCGGCTGTTCCGTGCTGTTCCATCTCGCCCGTCACGGCTGGACCGACATTTTGCTTCTGGAGCGTGACGAGCTGACCTCCGGCTCGACCTGGCATGCGGCCGGCGGCATGCATACGATCAATGGCGATCCCAACGTCGCCAAGCTGCAGAAATACACGATCTCGCTCTATAAGGAGATAGAGGAGCTGTCCGGCCAGGCGACCGGCGTGCATCTGACCGGCGGCGTGCTTTTGGCGGCGACCGAGGCGCGGCTCGACTGGCTGCGCGGCGTCGTGGCCAAGGGACGATATCTCGGCATCGATCTCGAGGAGATTTCGCCGAACGAAGCGGCCGAACTGATGCCGCTGCTCGATCCGAAGCAGTTCGTCGGCGCCGTCCGCAACAAGGAGGACGGTCATCTCGATCCATCGGGCGTCACCCATGCCTATGCCAAGGCTGCGAGAAAACTTGGCGCCGAGGTTGAGCGCTTCACCAAGGTCGAGGGCATCGTGCGCCGCCCCGACGGGCTGTGGCGCGTCATCACCAACAAGGGCGACGTGGTGGCTGAGCATGTCGTCAACGCCGGCGGTCTATGGGCGCGCGAGGTCGGCCGCATGATCGGGCTGGAACTGCCGGTGCTGGCCATGGAGCACATGTACCTGATCACCGAGGACATGCCGGAAGTCGCCGCCTGGAACCAGAACACCGGCACGGAGATCATCCACGCGGTCGATTTCGACGGCGAGCTCTATCTGCGCCAGGAGCGCGGCGGCATGCTGATGGGTACCTATGAGAAGGCCAATAAGCCATGGTCCGAATTTTCCACGCCGTGGAATTTCGGCCACGAACTGCTGGAGCCCGACATCGACCGCATCGCGCCGTCGCTGGAAGTCGGCTTCAGGCATTTCCCGGCCTTCCAGAACACCGGCATCAAGCAGATCATCAACGGTCCCTTCACCTTCGCGCCGGACGGCAACCCGCTGGTCGGACCGGTGCGGGGCCTGCCGGGTTTCTGGGTCGCCTGCGGCGTCATGGCGGGTTTCTCACAGGGCGGCGGCGTCGGCCTGGCGCTGGCGAACTGGATGATCGAGGGCGATCCCGGCGCCGACATCTGGGCGATGGATGTCTCGCGCTACGGCGACTGGGCGACGATGGCCTACACCAACGCCAAGGTGCGAGAGAATTATTCGCGGCGTTTTTCCATCCGCTTCCCCAATGAGGAGCTGCCCGCCGGGCGGCCGCTCAAGACCGCGCCGGTCTATGACCTTTTGTCGGCCAAGGGCGCGCAATGGGGCGTGGCCTATGGGCTGGAAGTGCCGCTGTGGTATGCGCCCGAGGGCGTCAAGGACGAGTTCTCGTGGCGGCGCTCGAGCGATTTCCAGCATGTCGCAAAAGAGGTGAAGACGGTGCGGACACGTGTCGGCCTGTCGGAAATCTCGTCATTCGCCAAATACAGGGTGACGGGCGAGGGCGCGGCGGGCTGGCTCGACCGCCTGCTTGCCTGCAAGCTGCCAAAACCCGGCCGCATGACGCTGGCGCCGATGCTGAAGGAAGACGGCAGGCTGATTGGCGACTTTTCGCTGGCCAATCTCGGCAGTCCCAATTCCAACGGGGAGGACTGGTTCCTCGCCGGCTCCGGCATTGCCGAGCAGTATCACATGCGCTGGTTCGAGGCGCATCTGCCGCAAGATGGCTCGGTCCGTATCGAGGCGCTGGGGGCGAAGCTGACGGGCCTGTCGATCGCAGGACCCAAGGCGCGGGACGTGTTGGCCAGAGTTACGCGGGCGGATGTGTCGAATGCGGCGTTTCCGTTCATGGCTACGGCCAAGATGGAGGTCGGCATGGCGCCGTGCCTGGTCGGCCGCGTCAGCTACACCGGCGATCTCGGCTACGAGATCTGGGTGGCACCGGAGTATCAGCGTGCCGCGTACCAGACCTTGATGGCGGCGGGCGAAGAATTCGGCATCGGCCTGTTCGGCTCACGCGCGCTCAACGCGCTGCGGCTTGAGAAGAACTACGGCTCGTGGGCGCGCGAATACCGGCCGATCTACGGGCCGCTCGAAGCCGGCCTCGACCGTTTCGTCGCCTATGGCAAGGAGGCCGATTTCATCGGCAAGGAGGCTGCAGTGGCCGAGCGCCAGCAAGGCGGCAAGCTGCGGCTGCGTGCCTTTGTCGTTGATACGGCAGACGCCGACGTCATCGGTGACGAGCCGATCTGGTTCGACGGCGCGGTGCGCGGCTGGGTCACGTCAGGCGGCTACGCGCACCATTCGGAGACGTCTGTGGCCATGGGCTATATCCCGAAGGAAATCGCCGACGAGGCCGGCGGTTTCCAGATTGAGCTGTTGGGCAAGCGCTTTCCCGCGCGCGTGCAGCCGACACCGCTGTTCGACGCGAATCTCGAGCGGATGCGGGGGTAAAGGCGCCGCTGGTGGCGGCTCAAGCTGCGGCGGTTGTCCAGCGCCAAGGCGCCGGGACCGGCGAACACAAGATAGAGGAAGATGAAGCAGAAGGAGATCGCCGCATCGCCGCCATTGTTGACCGGGAAGAAGTCACGCGGCATGTGGGCCATGAAATAGGCGATCGCCATCTGGCCGCTGAGAAGGAACGCGACCGCTTGGTGAACAGCCCCAAAACCAGCAGGATGCCGCCGACGAATTCGAGGACGCCCGCGGTGAGCGATAGGCCGCTCAGGGTGCCGGCAGAATCGCTGACCGGGAAATTGAACAGTTTCTGGGTGCCGTGCTCCATAAACTGCAGCGCCGTCATGATGCGCAATGCCGCGAGAGCCTGCGGCTGGTATCTGGCGAGACCGTCAAAAAACTTCATCAAAGCTCCATTCACCCCTCGGGATCGGCCATAAATTATGGCCAGGCAATGGAGCACTCACTTGCCATGGCCTGCCATCAACAATCGGTGATTGGAAATGGTTTACCTCATATTTTTTTCTCTCTATGGTTGCATTTGTATCTCTGTGGTTGTATTGATGTGTAGCTCCAAACCATGCGGGTTACCTTTGCCATGAAAAAAGTCGTCGTCAGCCTATTCGCAATCCTTGCAGGCACGAGCGTCGCCATAGCCGACGACGCCAGCTGTGCTGCTTTCAAATGGCCGGTGACGCGCGAGCAGGCCCTGTTTGCGGCAGCGCCCGCCGCGCAGTCCGGGGCTGACCTTTCGGTCGGCGAGGCTGCAGATGTGGCGTTGGCGCCGGTCGACAGGATCAGCTTCACAATTCCGCCGGAACGCGCGCCGGCAGCCGGTACATTCGGCGCGACGGCAAGCGTGGCCGTGCCCCCTGAGGGAGAGCTCCAGATCAGCCTGTCTGATGAGGCCTGGGTCGATGTCGTTCAGGACGGCAGAGCCGTGAAGTCGGCGGCTTTCAGTCGTATGAAGACCTGTCCGGGGATTCGCAAGAGCGTGCGCTTCAAGCTGGCCGCCGGTCCGGCCACCGTGCAGTTCAGCGGCGCGAAAAAAGAAACCCTCAAGGTCGCGGTGCTGACGCCGGAGTAATTCTCGAAGGGGCCGGAAGGACAGGGCTCCTCCTTGTCCTGCCGGACATCTCCCCCAATTGGGGGAGATCGGCCACTGCTGCCGAGTTGTTACCGAACCGGCGCCGTTAGCGCGAAATGGGCGCCTTGCGGGTCCGTGCACATTACGATCCAGCTTCCACCCGGAACCTCCATCGGGCCCACCAGGATTTGACCGCCGTTGTCGGTCACGCGCTTGGCCGCCGCGTCGATGCTAGGTACATTGAAATAGAACTGCCAGACCGGCACGGGGATCTGCTCGGGCTTGTTCATCATGCCGCCAATAGGTTCGCCGCCGGCGGTAAAGAGCTGGTAGATGCCCATCGGCCCCATATCCATGGCATCGCCCGTTTCCCAGCCGAACTGGTCGGAGTAGAAATCGAGGGCCGCCTTCCAGTCTGATGTATAGAGCTCATGCCAGCCGATACTGCCAGGAGTGGTGGCCGGCAGGGCAGGTTGGTCCGGACCGTCGGGCTGCAGGAAATTGAACACCGCGCCTTGCGGATCGGCGACGACGGCAAAACGACCGACACCCGGGATGTCGTCGGGTTCGCGGTGAACAGTGCCGCCCGCCGCCTTCAACGACTTCGTCGCAGCGTCGACATTCCTGGTATGGATGTAGCCGACCCAGGCCGGCGGCATGCCCGTCTTGCGCACTTCTTCTGGCTGCGCCATCAGCCCGGCAACGCCCCGCTCGCCGACATTCATGACCATGTAACGAGGCATGCCTGGCGCCCCGTCGAAAACCTGCGCTTTCCAGCCGACCACATTCGTGTAGAAGGCCTCGGCAGCGTCGAGATCGGTGGTCATTAGCTCGTACCAGAAGAAGGGCATGGGGGATTCTGGCATCGTCGTGCTCCTTGCGTTTTTGTCGTTGATCGTGTGCGATCCATCCTAGGACGATCTTCGCGACGTGAATCCGACACCTGGGTCAAGAATCGACCGAGGCAAGGCACCGCCGTTCAAGTCTTGCGTACTTCGCGGTTTTCGCCTTTCCTTTGGTCAACGGGGGGTGTTGGTCCATGCGCCGGATGTCGCTCACTTCAGAGCTTGTCGCGCTATGCCATCGGGAGGAGGCCGATCCCGGTCCCGATGGAAGCTGGACGCAACTGAACGATGAGGATTTCCAGACCCTCGCGTCGCGGCTATCGAGCGAAGCAGGCGCGGGCCCCTTGTGGGTGTTCGCCTATGGCTCGCTGATCTGGAAGCCGGCTTTCGAGTCCGTCGAACGACAGCGCGCTACCGCTTTCGGCTGGCACCGGTCCTTCTGTCTCGACATTGCCCGCTGGCGCGGCAGCGCTGCGCAGCCGGGACTGATGATGGCGCTCGAACGAGGTGGCCGATGCGATGGTGTGATCTACCGCTTGCCGGAGGGGGAAAAGCCGCTGCAGATCGAAAAACTGTTGCGGCGCGAGATCGACGATCGCGAGAGTGTCGGCTCGGTCAGGTGGCTTCCGGTGCGTACGGCTCAAGGCACGCTCAGCGCGCTGGGCTTCTGGGTCGGCGTAACCGGCAGGGGCACCTCGCTCAATCAGCCCTTGGAAAATGTGGCGCGGGTGCTGGCCAGGGCATGCGGGCATGTCGGGTCCGGCGCCGAATACCTCTACAACACCGTGAGTCACCTGGAAGAATTCGGCATTCGTGACCGCAATTTGTGGCGGCTGCAGGAACTGGTCGCGGACGAGATCAGGTCGATCCATGGCCGCACCCCCGGAATGGGCCTCCTCTCCACACAGTGATCGCGTGAAATCTCGATAACATGAGTTTATTTATCATATTTTATTGTGGGTTTTCAGCGGCTTGCGTCGAAAATTGACCAATTGATAAAAAAACAAAACGTGTTAGCCTTCCTCAAAACCACAAGAATGGGGAGCGGAATGGCGACTGGTCATTTCAAGCAGGGCATTGCCGGCGGCCGGCTTTCGCCCGAACAATATGCCGATAATTTTTCCGACCTGCATCCGCCGCTCGATCATCACGAGGCGCTGGTCGAGTCCGATCGCTGCTATTTCTGCTACGACGCGCCGTGCATGAACGCATGCCCGACCTCGATCGACATCCCGTTGTTCATCCGCCAGATCTCGACAGGCAATCCGATCGGCTCGGCCAAGACGATTTTCGACCAGAACATTTTGGGCGGCATGTGCGCCCGCGTTTGCCCGACCGAGACGCTGTGCGAAGAGGTCTGCGTGCGCGAAGTGGCGGAAGGCAAGCCGGTGCAGATCGGCCGGCTGCAGCGTTATGCAACCGATGTCGCCATGGCTGAGAATAAGCAGTTTTATGCGCGCGCCGCGCCGACCGGCAAGACGGTCGCCGTGGTCGGCGCCGGACCGGCAGGTCTTGCCGCCGCCCATCGGCTTGCCCGCCATGGTCATGAGGTGACCATCCTGGAAGCCCGCCCGAAAGCCGGCGGTCTCAATGAATACGGCATCGCCGCCTACAAGAGCATCGACAATTTTGCCCAGGCCGAGGTCGATTATGTCCTGTCGATCGGCGGCATCGACATCCAGAATGGCAAGGCGCTCGGCCGCGACTTTCAATTGTCGGACCTGACTAGGAATTATGACGCGGTGTTTCTCGGCATGGGGCTTGGCGGCGTCAACGCGCTGCGCGCCGACGGCGAGGAGGCGCAAGGTGTCACCAATGCGGTGGAGTTCATCGCCGAGCTTCGCCAGGCGAGCGATCTTGCCAGCCTGCCGGTCGGCCGGCGGGTCGTCGTCATCGGCGGCGGCATGACTGCGATAGATGCGGCGGTGCAATCGAAGCTGCTCGGCGCCGAAGAGGTGACGATCTGCTATCGGCGCGGGCAGGAGCACATGAACGCTTCCGACTTCGAGCAGGAC